>CAZKOI010000456.1:0-2708 GCA_964554315.1 uncultured Enterobacterales bacterium
CCAGACGATCCCCGCATCAACCAGACTCATGGCTGAGACTCTGCGCCCGAACTTTGAGCCCAAGTCGCCGCATCCCGCATCAGCTGACGAGCAAGATAATCAAACGCCTCTGCTCGCGCCGACGCGCCCTGAATGGCGTCGACAACAGTGTAGCTCCTCTCGGCCGCAAACTTGCCGGTGCGACTTCCGGTCTGCACGAGCACCGAGAGTGTCGCCGTGTGCATCTGACTGTTCGGCCCCACCGCTGATGCGCTGGTATCCGCCACCAACACCGCAACATTGAGGACTGCCCCGCTGTCTCTGAGCGCTCCCATCGAACTGAGCGCCTGACCGAGTCCGGAAGATAGAGCGTCCTTTAGCCCCGGTTCAGCGACTGGAACGATCACTCGGTCTATCTTGAAGCCCCCTGCTGCAGGCGGAGGACGGCCCACATGGCAAGCCGTGATAAAGGCAAGTAGGTGCAGAGTGCGGTTGACAGTACAGACGGCCACCAGGACAATCCTCCAGTACATTCCGGATAACGGAAATTTCGAGAGCCACCATAGTGTTTGCTACCCAACTTCTGCTCCTGACCTCTCTGGCCTCCGCTCAGACCGCGCCGCGGGCGGGTGAGCAAGTCAGCACAGCCAAGCGTGCAGGCTCTCAGGAAGAGGATCTGCCGCTCAAGCGAGAGCACATGTTCGAGGGTAACTTTCGGTTCCGATATCTCGGAGTACCCGACGGTCTGATGGACATCTGGTTCTTCGACAACGACTCCGATGGTGCCAACCCCTATGCCCGACCCGACGTCAATGCATTCGCCGCGGGAGCAGAGTTTGTACTCAAGAAACAGCCTGCGAACTGGATCTTCTACGTCGAGTACATCGGCACCATGATGGACGCCGGCTACTGGGACGACGTAGAGAAGCCCGCCGCTCACGATGACGGTGACTGGATTCGTCCGGACGGCTTCGGCATGATTGCGCTAGGGGCGAACTATGGGCACGAAATCCACGCCACGCCGTGGCTTAGTTTTCTCTTCGGAGGAGGTCTGGGCTTGGGCATCGTCACCGGTGAGCTGACCTCCTGGGGACCCGGGACGAGCCAGCAGGGGTCTACCGCCACCCCGTGTCGCACGGAGTCTCCAGCTTACATTCGAAAGGATTACTGCCCGGACGATGGTCCGAAGAGTGTGCCCGCTGTACTCCCCGTCGTCGATATCAGCGCTAGCACACGCTTTCACTTCGGGGATCAGGCCAACCTACGCCTGGACGTCGGACTACACAACATGCTGTACGTTGGCACCGCCTTTGGGGCCGTATTTTAGGCCAACGGGCACCGTACTCCCCTTTTTGGCTTGCACAGGGCCGGAAATGTGCTAACTGCCGTGGTCACTTTTTCTCGCCCTTTGTGGGCGACCCATGGAGTTCACCTTGATTCTGGTCACAGTTCGCGAGAATGAACCGTTCGAGAAGGCCCTCCGTCGCTTCCGCCGTAAGGTAGAGCGCGAGGGTATCCGCAAAGACATTAAGAAAAACAGCTTCTACTTGAAGCCCGGCGAGAAGCGTCGTCTGAAGCAGCGCCTGGCCGAGAAGCGTCGGCGTAAGGCGATGCGCCGCACTGGTAAGCGTCGCTAGTACGTCCTCTTAGCGCAACTAAGAACCGAGCCCTGCCTCCAGCAGGGCTCGCGCGCGTTGGATCGCACGCCTATTCTCCAGTGCGTCCACATCCCCCTCCTGCACACGACTGGAGGCGACCTGCGTCAACAGGCTTGACCACTCCTCCGCCTTGCCTTGAGAGGCACTCACATACTGAGCAAGATCGACCACATAGGTGAGTCGCTCGGGTGCCAGCTCCATGGCGCGCCTGAATGCCTTGCGAGCACGGTCCAGCTTGGGGTCGAGCTCATCGGGAGTAATGGCTAATGCGAGCGCGAGCGCCGCGTGCGGCCGACCATTATCGTAGTCGGGGTCCACCTCCACAGCCCTCCTCGCCAGAGCCTTCACGGCGGGGAGATCGATGGACGTACCCATGACTCCTCGTTCATCCATCCATCGACTCCAGGCCAGACTCGTCCAAGTCAGGCACTCGACGTACTCCTTCTCAAGGACATCCACGGCCCTACGCGTAACGGCACCTCCCGAGGCCTGCAGGAGCCCATCGAATGACGGATCCGTCCTGAGACACTCCAACCCAAAGCGTCGCGCACTGGCAAAGCCATCCGCACCGTCGCTCTTGAAACCATAAGCTCTGGCTGCGTAAGCTCGCGCGAGCCTGCCTAAGATCCTTTTCTCACGCGGAAACTCGCGATCGCCGCTGAGATACCACTGAATCGCCTGGTCTAGGGCCCGCGGATCCTCGCGGGTCTCGAAAAGTTGGTCTCCGCTCCGAACGATTCGTCGCCAGAGCCCGCTTTGCTCTCTGTTTTTGGTTGAGCATGACGTGAGAAACGTCAAGCTCGTGAGAAGTATTCCAAGGCCCAGGTAGCGCATCATTACCCCAAGTGAACCACACATTACCTAAATCTTTCGCAATGGTGCATCGAGGGTCCGTATTCTGCCTTGACTGCGAGCATACACTGGGCGACCATTACCGGGCTCGCCCGGGTGGTGAAATGGTAGACACAGGGGCCTTAAAAGCCCCTTTCCGAAAGGGAGTACTGGTTCGAGTCCAGTTCCGGGCATACCGAACGATGTTGGAGATAGACCTGTGGCAAAAATAATTGGTAT
>CAZKOI010000457.1:0-2705 GCA_964554315.1 uncultured Enterobacterales bacterium
AAAACTTTTCGTCAAAACCTATGGCTGTCAGATGAATGTCTATGACTCTGACCGCATGACAGATGCGCTTGCGCCGCTTGGGTATGAAACAACCGACACACCGGACAATGCCGATATGGTCATTGTGAATACGTGCCACATTCGTGAGAAGGCCTCTGAAAAGGTGTTTTCCGAGCTTGGTCGGTTGCGGATGATGAAAGAAAAGGCACGCGACCAACAGGGTCGTGAGGTGATGATCGCAGTGGCCGGTTGCGTTGCCCAGGCTGAAGGTGAGGAAATTACCCGCCGGGCACCATGGGTTGATATTGTGGTCGGTCCGCAGACCTATCATCGATTGCCCGAACTTGTAGCTAAAGTGGACCCGACAAGCCGCAAGCGCATTGTGGATACTGAATTTCCAGAAGAGGTCAAGTTTGATCTATTGCCAGGCGAGCATGCGCCAAGAGGTCCGGCAGCGTTCCTGAGTGTACAGGAAGGGTGTGATAAATTCTGTGCATTCTGCGTTGTGCCCTACACCCGCGGTGCGGAATTTTCTCGTCCTGCCGAAACCGTTATCGCCGAAGCGAAGCGGCTGGCCGCGAGTGGCACACGTGAACTGACTTTGCTTGGGCAAAATGTAAACGCGTATCATGGTGAAACAGCTGACGGCAAAACATGGAATCTGGCCCGATTGCTGTCGTCGTTGGCAGAGATCGATGGTCTTGAGAGGCTTCGCTATACAACTTCGCATCCTTTGGACATGGATGATGACCTGATCAATGGCGATCCCGAGATCATACAAGGAGACCGCCTCACTCAGCACGTCTTTGACCTGCTGAACGATCACCTCTCGTCCCCCTGTCAGGACATAGTTTACGCCCACATCACCGACGATCAGCCGCAGCACCGCCTCGCTCAAATCACGAATCACAAGATCGATCTCGCGAGCGTGAAATAGATAGGCCTTGGGATCGCGGATTTGGTACTGAACCACCCACTCGACGTCGACGACGTTGAGGTCTCCCGTCAGCATGATCGACTCGCCCTTGGCGTTGTTGCCGCGGCTGTACGAGGAGCGCTGCTGCGCCTTAGCGGTTCGAAAGCCGAACTCCATCTTCATCTGTCGCTTGGTCGGCACGCGGTAGACTCGGTCGACGCCGAACGGGATCTTGAGATGCGGTCCAGGACCTGCTGTCCGGAGATATTGCCCAAAGCGAAGGACGACGGCTTCTTCGTCGGTGCTGACCTGAAAGTAGCTGCTCCAGAGCCCCCACCCGAACACCGCAACCAGGAAGCCGATCACCAGCAATCGCCCGGTCTGCTCCGGGTCGAACTCGGGAAAGCCCTCAGGGACTTTGGGTCCGCCACTCGACGGTCCGCCGCTGTTGCCCGAGGTGTTCTTGATAATGCGCGGAAACCCGTTGTCATCAAAATCCGACACGGTCACCCTCCCATCAAATGATCAAAGCGATCGATGAACGCACCCGTCAGGACCGTGGTGCGCTGCTCGGTCTTCAACAGACCAATACGTCTAAACTGTGCAAATGTTCTCGAGATGGTCTCGCGGCTCGCCCCGATACGCGCCGCCAGCTCACTTTGCGAGGGCAGACCCTCGACGATCAACCACTCAGGCTCCTGATCATGCGGCTTAGCCGACGACAGGAGGAGGCGCGCCAGCCGCTCGACCACATCTCGTAAGGCGAGATCAAAGATGATCTGATCCGCTTCACGAAGCCGCCGCGACAACATCTGCAGCAGCGCCATCGCCACCTCAGGATGGCCCTGGATGACCTCCATCATGCTCTGCCGGCTCAGCGTGGCGAGCAAACAGGCCTCCGAGGCGGTGACGGTCGCCGACCGAGGACAATCATCGAGCAGCGACATCTCACCAGACAGAGTCGATGGTCCGAGATCTGCGAGGATGAGCTCTCGCCCCTCTTCGTCATGCAGGTGCACGCGCACACGTCCCTCGACCACGAGGTACATGGCGTCGCCCTGATCCTGGTGCGAGAAGATCACGCTGTTGCGCGCGACGCTCAGGCGCCGCATCTTGCCGGCAAGGGCGCGCAACGCGCCAGGCGACAAACCGCCCAGCGTTGCGCTGTCCCTTAAGGCCTCAAATGCGCCTTCCACGGCGTCCCTCCTGCGATCCAGCGCCAGTGCGCCGAGTGGTCTTTGGGCTTTTGAGCGGTACTTGACAACGTGTTTTCCCTGTTTACTTTGCCTTCGAATGCCCACTCAAACGGGCTAAAAACGTAGGTAAACAATAACTTATCTCGCGCTGCGAAGAGAATAGAGGAACTTCCCATGGGTAAAATCGTCGGCATCGACTTAGGCACAACAAACTCCGTTGTTTCAGTCCTTTCAGGCAATGAACCTGAAGTACTGGTCAACCAAGAAGGCTCCCGCACCACACCGTCGGTGGTTGCGTTCGACAAAGAGGGCAAAACGCTCGTAGCCCAGGTGGCCCGTCGGCAGGCGGTCACCAACCCTGAAAACACCTTCAGCAGCGTCAAACGCTTCATCGGCAAGCGCTTTGCAGAAGTCCAAGCCATTAAGGATCACGTCAGCTACAACGTGGTCTCGGGCGAGAACGACACCGTCCGCTTTGACGCTGCTGGTAAGAAGTGGGCAGCCGAGGAGATCAGCGCCAAGGTCCTTCAAAAGCTCAAGAGCGCGGCCGAGGCGGCGCTGGGCGAAGAGGTCACCGACGCCGTGGTCACGGT
>CAZKOI010000458.1:0-2700 GCA_964554315.1 uncultured Enterobacterales bacterium
AAGGTTTCGCTTCGCGAGAAAGAGCACTGCGTGAGCCACCAGGCCGTCCTCGGCCAGCGCTCGCACGAAGTCGCCTGCCGGGGCTTGCGGGCCGCCGACAACAGCCGTACTCAGCGCGTTGTCGAACATGAACGCAAGCCATCCCCATGGCAACACCATCGACTGGACCTCTTCCTGGAGGCTCCCCCCAATCGGAACGTCGTCCACCTGGATGTCGGGGGTGAAGCCTGCACAGACCTCATCCCACCCGCAGGCCACGAGCTCTGTGGACGCCCGCCGAGCCTCCGTAGAGAGCTGCCACCACGGGTTCAAGGCCAGCCCCGCCGTGGTCTCGTCGAACGACGAGAAGTGGTCAGGGGTACCGCTGAGGAACGACACTGGGTCCTGCGTTCCACCCGATTCGCGGATGAAGTGCTGAGCGAGCAAGACGCTGGCGTACTTGGCGCGGTAGACGTCCCCGGCAAGTGTGTCCTCATCGATGGTAAACCGCTCTCGCGCCAGGAGCTCTGTCTCGGTCGCGTTGTAGTGCAAGAGCTCGCCGAGGTTCGCAGTCGAGGGCTCCGAGGCGTACTGCATGAAGACCGCAGCCATCTCCTCCGGGTCGGCGCTCACATGAGCCACCTCCGGAATCCACTCGTCAAACTGGCGGAACTCGGTGCCTCGAATGGCATCAACGGTCCAGCGCCTCATCTCGATTCCGACGGGGAAGCTGGCCACATCGAGCGAACGAAGATTCTCGAGCACGGCCTCCGCCTCGACCCGCCCTGTGACAGCCGATGAGAGGCCAGGAACCGCCTCCCAGAGTGCGTTCAACACCGCCGCGTCCCGCCTCTGCGCCAGCGACGCACCCGCCACCTCCGCTGGCGCGACCAGCTCACCCCCGGGCTGGAAGATCGCGTCCTCCTCGGGATCGACATCGGGCGGCGGACTCAGGTGACGCCGGGCCAGGACGCCGTAGGTGATGGCCCACGCCTCGTCGTGGTCCACGTGGAGGAGCGCCCGCCGAAGCATGTCGCCTACGGTGTACCCCTGCAGGGCGATGTCGGTCGGCTCAGGTCCATGACAGCTGGCGCAGGCCATGCCCTCCGAATCGATCGAGATCCAAGCCTCCAGGCCATCCCGAACCATCTCCTCCGCCTCCTCAGTCGTGGTGGACGGGTCCAGTGCCATGGGACGGTCGTCGCAATCGACCAACTGCGCACCGACGCCGTTGAGCCACGCCCAGTCATGCTCCAGAATCGCGTCAGGGTACTCTGCCTCGTCGAACGCAGGCATGCCATAGCTCAGGCCCGCCCGGGCGTAGGTACGAAGGGCTTCGTAGCCGATCCCGACGATGGGCCGCACGAACTCCTCGTGCCCCTCCCCCTCCTTGCCGTGACAGCTGGCGCAAGAGTCCAGGAACCGCTTGGAGGCGGCCTGCGGAACCGGCAGACCATCCCCCACCTCAATGCGGCATGCGTCGTCCGCGACCCCAGCGGCGGTGTCGTCCGAGTCATCCACGTGGACGTCCGAGTCGCCCGACTCGACCAACTCACGCTCCATCGTCACGGCCTGGTCGTCGGGCACGCTGCAGCCGAGCGCCCATCCCCCCAGAGCCACCGCGATGCCGACAAACCGAAACATTCCCACACCAATATTCAAAACCTATTCAAGCCTATACAAAACATATTCAATGAGCAACCCTTTCCATCAAGGCACCTTCTTGGCCGATGCGCTTCAGTCGCCAGCAACCCGACTGGATGCAGCACTCAAAGTGTGGTCAAAGGCATCCGCCCGGATCGAGTCTGCGAGACACGCTTCGCGGCTCAAATGTGCATTAAACCTGTTCAATCACGCGGCAGTGGTGCGCTTCAACAGGGCCACCCTGGGTGGCCATAAACCATACTTGCTCAACACTTTTCGCAACCCCACGCGGATTCCTGGGGCGATCGCTACCTGGCCCCTTGCACCCTTGGTGCATCCGTTCTCGGCCGAGCGCTTGAGGTATCCGGACCATCACGGATGAAGTCTTGCCGAAACCTACTCAGCCACCACCGAACGACGTCCTCCTGGGACTGACCACGGGCCGTGCGTCAGAGGTTGATGCCTTCCTTCCCTGCACGCTCGGTCGGTACGAACTACGAACCGTGATCGGCGAGGGCGGCTTGGCTCGCGTCTTCCGCGCTGTGCGGCGTGGTCCAGCCGGCTTTAAGAAGACGCTCGCCATAAAGCTCATGAAGACGGCCAGAGAGAACCCCCTCGCCGATTTGGAGTTTCGGCAAGAAGCCGTGGTCACGGGGCGCCTGCATCACCCCAACGTCGTCGACATCTACGAGCTCAATGAAGAGCATGGTTTCCCGTACATCGCCATGGAGTGGGTTGACGGCAAACCGCTCCACCGCATCCTCCAGAACCGAACGCCGGTTCCGCCATCGGTCGTCATCGATCTCTTTACCTCCATCCTCAGTGGACTTCGAGCCGCACACGCGGGGGATGGTGCTGCTCAGCGTGGCGGGTTGCTCCATCGCGACATCAAGCCCTCCAACATCCTTGTGTCCAAGCACGGCGTAGCCAAGCTCGTCGACTTTGGGATTGCTGGACAGATGGACCTGCAATCGGGTCGACTCCAGCCTGAAGAGGGTCTCGCGATTGGGACCCTCAACTGGATGTCTCCCGAGCAGCTCATGGGAGACCCCCTCGACGGCCGCAGCGACGTCTACG
>CAZKOI010000459.1:0-2700 GCA_964554315.1 uncultured Enterobacterales bacterium
TTGCTCAGTGACTCGACCTACGAGCTGTATGGAAGTTCAAGCGCCTTCAATGGGTACTCGGTCGGCAGCGCGGGTGATATCGACTCCGATGGACTCGATGATCTTTTGGTAGGCGCTCCGACAACAGGGCATCGAGACGGCTCAGTCTTCGTCTTTTATTCGAGTGACCTTGGCTCAGAGCGCAGTATTTCAATCGATGAAGCGAGACATCATTTCGAGGGCTCAACCGACTACAGCTACGCAGGTATCGGCTCCCATGTCACAGAGATCGGCGATGCTGATGGTGACGGTCTTACCGATTTTCTCTTCGGAGGCAGTCAAGGCGTGGGTATGGGCGGCCCCGGGCGCGTGTATCTCGTCCCTGGTTCAGTTCTAGACGACCTTGAGGGCCCAGGCCTGATCACGGACTTTGCAATTCAATTCGTGGGAGCCCCAGACTCCGGTTCGAGTAGCCAGCCAGGCTTCAAGTACGCTGATGTTGATGGAGACGGACTGCAGGATTTTGTTCTAAAGACAAAACACTGGTCTGGAGTGTCCGACAATGGCATCACAATCATGCTTGGCGACCACTCATTCGCGACAGAAACCGCGATGACCGAAGGTCACACTTTGATGGTCGGCAATCCCGGAGACGACTTGGGTTCCAGCGTGGATACTCTGGACGACATGGATGCTGACGGAATCCCGGAGATCATAGTTGGGGCTTACGCGAGCGACCTCGGAGCCCTTAATGCAGGTGCCGCCTTTGTCGTCGACGGGGCTACTATGGCCGAGGGTGGAACGGTTGACGCTTACGATGCAAAACTAACTTTTACGGGGAAGGAAGCGTCCGATCTTGCGGGAGTGAGCGTTGCCAATGCCGGTGATGTCAACGGGGATGGCAAAGCAGACATAATGATCGGCGCCCATGGGGCTGCTGGAGCGATTGGGGGGCCATGGGTGGGTGAGGCTTACCTGATGCTGATGCCCTGACGGGCCGTACGAGAGTACAGCCAGAAGGGATCCCAAACCCTACATCTTGTTTGGACCAAACCAGCAACCCCGATAGTGACCCTGTGAGGACGAATCCACACCACACCAACACGGTGGGACATGGTTTCGTGCGCTCAACTCCGACAGCTACCCGGCCTCGAACAAGCAACCGAGGCCGAGCTCGAGAACCTCAGAAGGGAGCTCTACGAGTCGGCCTCCACACTGATTAAGCTCGCCGTTCGCCACCACAAAAACCAGCTGGGGACACCATGCCACTCAACGCCGTTGTCTATTGTCGAGTCTCCACGGTAGAGCAGGTCTCGAACATGAGCCTGCGCACGCAGCAGCAGGCATGCCGGGAGTACTGCAGACGCGAGGGGTTCAACGTCCTCAAGGTCTTCGAAGAGCGTGGCGAGTCCGCAAAGACGACCGACAGAACGGAACTGAAGGAGTTGATGCGATTCTGTCGCATCCGTAAACGTGACGTTGACTATGTCGTGATTCACAAAATCGACCGCTTGGCTCGGTCGCAGTATGACTTCCACACCCTGCAACAGTTTTTCAGAGCCAACGGTATTCAACTCCGGTCAGCAACTGAGTTGATACAAGACGACATAATTGGCAGGGCCACCGCAGGGATGTTCGCGTTGTTCGCCGAACTGGATAACGGCATTCGTGCCGAACGAGCCCTGGCCGGGATGAAAGAAGCTGTCGCACAACGTCGATGGACGCACCAACCCCCCACTGGCTACATGAAAGGACCACAGCAACACGGTCCGAGCCTTGTTCCCGACCCAGTGCGAGCACCCTTGGTCCGTCGAGCCTTCGAAGAGTTCGCCACGGGTAGGCACACCGTCGCGAGCCTGTGTCGGATGGTTAATGCACAGGGATTGACCACGCGACGAGACAACCCACTGAGGCCTCAGACCCTCAGGGGTATGCTCGCGAATAAGTTGTACATGGGCGTCATCGTCCAGTCCAAGTGGAATGTGGAAGTGGACGGGGATTTCGAGGGGATCGTCGATACAGACACTTGGCTTAAGGTCCAAGCGATCACTCTTCGGGCCAGCAAGAAGCCCACCCCGAGACTGCTGGACAACCCCTCGTTCCCGCTGCGCAGGTTCGTGATCTGCTTGGAGCATGGTGTCCCCTTCACCGGCAGCTTCTCGAGGGGACGAAGCGCATCATACGGCTACTACCGGTGCCGAGAGCCTGGCTGCACCTCGATGCGCAAGGACGACCTTGAGCAACTGTTCATCGAGCACCTCTCGGCGGTTGCTGCGAAGCCCGAGGTCGCCGCCGTCTTCAAGCAGGTTGTTCTTGACGTCTGGAAGGCGGAGTCAAAACAAGTCAGGGCCACACACGCAGCAATCGAACGACGACTCAAGAAGCTTGAGAAGCGTCGCAGCAAACTTGTGGACGCCATGCTGGACGGGAAGCTGAGCGGAGAAGCCTTCGACGACAAGCTGTCCGAGCTCGATGAAGGGATCGCCGTGGCGCGCCTGGAGCTGTCAGAGGCACAGGTCCAGCACCTCGATGTAAACGGACTGATGGGATTCGCGGACCGCCTCCTCACCAAGCCTGCAGCCATGTGGCGAGATGCCAACGACGAGGATCGGGTGGCCATCCAGCGACTGGTCTACCCCGGAGGCATACAGTTCGACGGCTCTACATTTGGAACCGCCGGTTTGGCGGCGACGTTCAACATTCTCGGGGGTAAAAACCCCC
>CAZKOI010000460.1:0-2697 GCA_964554315.1 uncultured Enterobacterales bacterium
CGGGAGTGAAGTCCGGCAGTGCTAGCGGAATGGCCATCAGAACTAACTCGGCGGCTATGGAAGACTTTTACTAGCTGACTTCATTCCAAAGGAATTAAGTCTAAGAGGTTATTGATATCGGGAAATGATCAAATACTTTGCTCCCATATCAGAAGTAACCGCTTTCTTGCTCGACAAAGTACGGTTCTTGCCCAGTGTGCTAGAGATTGGGCCCGGGTCTATTCCTTTCCCGGCAGCTACTCACTCGACGTGGTCTCACTGGCCACCACCGAGCTCGAGGTCTCACAAGGCTTCAGTGATAAGAGCTCCACCGGTGTCCTCAAGAGAGGGACCATCACGGTGACCTACGCGGGTACCGAGACAGACATCACGATCGATTCGTCAAACAGCTCGTTATCCGACCTCGCGTCACTCATAGACGACATTGATGGTCTCACAGCGTACGTCCTGGACACGGGCGCAGACACTGAGCAGTACAAGTTGGTGGTACAGGGTGAGGACACCGGCGAGGACAACACGATTGAGTTCAGCACCACCGGGCTACACGGTACGGGTACCACCATCGCCTTCACCGAACAGCGCGCGGCGGCAGATGCCGAGATCGAGATAAACGGAATCTCGGTCAAGGATACGGACAACACCTTCAGCAGCGCGCTACCAGGGCTGGAGATCGAGGTATATCAGACGACATCCTCTGCTCAAGACGTCACCGTTAGCCTCGACGCGGACCAGATCGAGAAGAATGTTCAGACGGTTCTTGATGCCTACAATGATGTCATCACGTTCGTTGAACAGAACCAGGTCTTCAACTCTGACCTCGGCATCAAAGGGCCGCTCGTGGGGGAGACCAGTATCCAACGAGTCCTGCGACGGATGCAGTCGCTGGTTTCAAAGCAGTATGAAGTAGGCGATGACCTAAACAGTCTCTCCGTCATGGGAATCAAGACATCCTCGGATGGAACCTTGAATCTGACGTCTTCAGACTTTGATGATGCCCTCGAGGATTACCTCGACGATGTGGTCGCAATGTTTACCGCTGATGATGGCTTCGGTGCGAGCATGCGCGACCAGATCGAGGTCTACACTGACCCGGTAGACGGGACGCTGGAGAGCATGAAGGACTCGCTCGAGAGTCGAATCTCTGACCTGAAGGACTCCGTCCTGGACTACGACTATCGGATTGCCCGGTACGAGGATCGCCTACGCGAGCAGTTCACGGCCATGGAGCGGGTCCTCGGCGGTATGCAGGGCGCATCGAACTACATGAGCGCGTACCTGAGCAGCTCCAGCAAGTAACCCTAAACCTGGCCCAAAGCGCCGACCCATCAGCCAAGGAGACCACCATGCGAGGAATAGCGGCATACAAAAATGTATCGCTCGAGTCATCCGACCAGCGCGAGTTGGTAATCATGTGCTTTGAGGCACTGTTAAAGCGCCACAACGCTGCAGTGGAGTGCTTCGATTCGAAGAAGTTCATCGACGGTGTCGAGCATGTTCGGATTGCAAGAGAGATTCTCTCTGAGCTGCTGTTGGGTCTCGATCACGAGGCAGCCCCTGAGCTCACAAGCAGCTTGGCAGGCCTCTACCATTATTGCATTCTAGAGCTCACCAAGGCGGGCCATGCGATGACCGAGGAGCATGTGGCGAATTCCAACGTGGTGGTTGAGCAGCTCTACAATGGCTTCAAAACCGCGTTCTCGGATGGGCAGGGAGATGTTTGAACGCCTCTGCGAGGATCTGCGGGCTCTGAAAGAGCGTGCGAAAGCAGAGGAGGGGATTGACGAGGCTGCCGTTGCCGGCCTGATGGAGCAACTGGAGGCGGCGACCACGGCGCTGGCGAGAGAGGAGATTGAGCAGCTTCAACTTCTTCTCGTTGATGCCATGGCCGTCGTTGAGGATCGAATGACGTTGGTGGCGGACGAGCTTTGCGAGATCAAGCAAAGTCGTCGCGCTCTGCAGGGCTACGACCACATCCGCAATTTTGACACCGAGCAACGTCTGTATCGAAGGGCTTGATGATTTGCTCTTAAGGTCCGGGCGCAGTGTCCGATTGGGCGGGTGATTGTGGCATCGCCGATTGGAGGCTGATTGTGCTCATCCGTTGTTTCGTTGCTGTGTTTCTGCTCCTTGGGCTGCCTAGCGGAGTGGCTTTAGCGCAGGAGAAAGATGGGGAATCGGCAGCAATCGACGGTCGGTCCTCGCCACCAAGACCAGCTGGCCCAGCCTATAGGCCATTCTCCGAGAACGCCGTCGGGTTCCGGGGAGTGGGGGAGATCTGGCAAGAATCGGCAGTGGTGCTGGTTCACCGGTCGAGCCGCTTTGGCGGGACGGGCTTCTTCTCCACGGGGATTACGCGGTACTTTGGGGCCGAGGTCGAGCTGGGCTACAACAGGATGGTGGGAAACGCTGTCGATCCATCGACTAATCAGAAGACCGGGGCGCAAGCCACGCTCGAGTTGGTTCCTGTCGCAATGAATGTGACTGCCAGAGTCGAGGGCCCAACCAGCGAAGTGTTCGTGGGGGTGGGACCCGCCTTCGTCGCCTTTAATGACCGCAGCCCGACCAATGCGATCTCAGGCATGAAGCTCGGCATCGATGCCCGCCTGGGTGTCCGTATCCACACCAATTTCATCCAACGCTCGATGCGTCCCGGAGCGGGCGGGTTTAAACGGATGGATGTGGAGCTTATGCTGGGTC
>CAZKOI010000461.1:0-2681 GCA_964554315.1 uncultured Enterobacterales bacterium
CGTCGGCATCGGCGTCGGCGTCGGCATCGGCGTCGGCATCGGCATCGGCGTCCGCATCGGCGTCGGCATCGGCGTCGGCATCGGCGTCCGCATCGGCGTCGGCGTCCGCATCGGCATCGGTGTCCGTGTCGACGTCATCCTCGATGCAGTCTGGCGACTCGCTGCAGCCGTCGTCCTCGCAGTCGACAAGCCCGTCCCCGTCGTTGTCGCTCTGGTCCGAACAGTCTCCAAGGTCGATGCCCTCTCGCAACTCGGCAGTGGAGGGTGGCCCCCCTTTTTCATCGTTGCTGCTGCATCCACTGATCGCGCACATGACAAGCCATGAGGTGAGGAAGGTGTTCATAAGCGAACCGTAGTCAGGTGGGTTTTAGGGTTACCGGCTAGAGGGTCGGGGCACTGGGAAGGCCGTCCCAGCCCCAGCAGGTCAGATCGCCTGCCGTGGTGATGCCACAGCTGAGGTAGACACCGGCGCTCACTTGAACGAAGGAGCCTTCAGGCGGGCTGGCTTGTCCGTAGTTGTTGTAGCCCCAGCACTCGACACTCCCGCTGCTGGTGACGGCGCACGCGTGGTACCCGCCGGCGCTCACAGAGGTGAAAGTACCGCTGGGCGGATCGGCCTGACCATGCGTGTTCGAGCCCCAGCATGCAAGCTCGCCAGAGGTCTTCACACCGCAGCCGTAGTAGGTTCCGGTGCTGATGCTGCTGAAGTATCCGGCAGGAGGGCTCGCCTCGCCGTAATCATTGCTGCCCCAGCACACGGCCTCGCCCGAGGCCAGTACGCCGCAGCTGTGGACGGTGGTCGTGCTGATGCTCACAAACGATTCGTCGGGTGGCGTGTCGGCTCCAAAGGGCGCAGATCCCCAGCACACGGCATCGCCACTGGTCGTGATGCCGCAGGTGTGCGTGGATCCCGTGCTGACCTCGGTGAAGGTTGTCGGCGGCGGGCTCGACTCACCCGCGTAGTCCGAACCCCAGCACTCCACGGTGTCGTCAGTCCTCACCCCGCAGCTATGAGTATACGCGGCGCTGGCAGACTTGAAGGCGGACGCGGGCGGTGACGACTGCCCTGCCTCATCCGCTCCCCAGCATTGGGTCTCGCCGTCACTGACAACGGCACAGGCATGGTACGCACCGATGTCGACATGAACCCAGTACAGGCCGACGGTAGGATCCGAGTCATCCCGGTCAGCACCCGCCTCGACACCATCGCAGTCGCCATCCGTTTCACGGGTCAATGAGTCTGCATCATTGTCATCACAATCGTTCTCGGTCAGGACGCCATCGCAGTCGGCGTCGGTGGCGATGCTCGTAGACTCCGAATCGCCGTCATCGCAGTCCTCGTAGAAGACCACGCCGTCACAGTCCTCATCGTCAGCTTGAGCCGTCGACTCCGGATCACTGTCATCGCAGTCATGCTCTGTGATCAGGCCGTCGCAGTCGGCGTCTCGTTCACGGACTGTCGAGCTCGGGTCGCTATCATCACAGTCCTCAGACTGAGGCACGCCGTCGCCGTCGAGATCGGGCTCATCGGGCGCGCCGTCCGCGTCGCCATCGCTGTCCGCGTCGGCATCGCCGTCCGAATCCGCATCAACGTCGGTGTAGACGTCGCTCAGCGCGGTGTCTTTCTGAGCCTCAAAGCCGCTGCATCCAAGCGCCATCAGCACGGTCGTGATCGGCCATCCTCGCACGCGAACCTCCAGTTTCGCTGATACTACCAGAGGACCAGGAGGAGGGGGCGGTGATAAGAGGCGTTGCGGCTCGGGCGGGTGGGCCCGAGCCGCTGTTGCTTTAGCTCACGATGAGCTTGCCCTTCATGATGGCCGAGTGGCCGGGGAAGGTGCAGAGGAAGTCGTACTCCCCGGGTGGAGGCGCTGCGAACTCGATGGAGTCTGACGCGCCGCCGCCGATGAGCTTGGTCTTGGCCAAGACCTTGTCCTTGAAGCCGTCGGCGATGTAGTCCGTGTCCTTGGCGGTCACGCCAGCGGCGGAGAAGGCGTTGAGATCGGTCCCGCTCGCGAGGAGCACGAAGTTGTGCCCCATCATCTCGACGGCCATGGTGCCGACGTGCTTGAGGTTGAGCTTGACCGTACGACCCGCCTTGATCTCGATCTTGTTGGTGTTGAACTGCATGGCGTCACTGGCGGTGAGATTGACGGTCACAACCTTGCCGTCGTCTACGACAATCTCCGGTGCGGCAGCGGGCGGCGGGGCGGCTTGGGGCGTGGGCTCGGGCTTGGGCGCCGGCTTTGCCTCGGCCGCCTTGGCTGCGGGCTTCGTGTCAGTCTTGGCGGGCTCCGAGCCACCGCAGGCGGCGACGAAGAGGAGAGAAGGCAGAAGGGTAGAGAGGTTCATTGGGTGCTCCATTGAGCCGTCCGGTCGGGAGGCTTAGTGATGGTTTCAGGTGAAGGGCTATCCCGTCCAACACCACATGCACCGAGATGGTTCCCATTAAAGAGCGTGAGTGCCCATAGAGGTCGCGCCCTCCACCCCGTCTGCGAGCCGAAAAAAGCGACGATTTCGTGGTCTTCGTGATTGTGTTGACACGCGGCACGCTGTAAAGAACAACTACGCATCGAGGAGGCGTGGGTATGAGACTGATTTCACTGGTTGTTGCGATGGTAGCGGTGGGTTGTGGTAGCGATAAGGACGACGAAGGCCCCGCCGTGGGATGCGCGGAGCTG
>CAZKOI010000462.1:0-2677 GCA_964554315.1 uncultured Enterobacterales bacterium
GTCGGCGAGCCTGTAGTCCTCCCCCAGCGAGAACTCCCCGAGGCTAAACCCAAGGGGGTGTCCATTCCCGCCTGCGCCACTCCCGCCTACGCCGCCCATCACATGGTATCCGGCAAGCCCAGTCGGTATGACGAGTCCGAGGATGAGGATGTGCTTGAGCAAACCGCGGGTCCCTTTTGATGACCCTACTGTACTCGGTTTGTTCCCGACTGGGCACAAGCTTTTGGCATCCATGACATCCTCGAAACAATAGCCACGCCGGGGCGGACAATTGGGGCCGCTCTCCGAGGCTTGCGATAGGAGCCCACGTCCGCTAAGACTTCCCCTCCCTCTCGTGCGCCAGGTCCCATGGCTCTCAAACTCACCTGCCCTCACTGCAGTCAGCCTCATCGGCTCAGTCAGCCCTACCCCGTACCAGGCACCGAGTTGCAGTGTCAGTGCGGCCGGGTCTTGTCAGTGTCGTACCCCACCGGCATGATGCAGCGCCTGAAGGAGCGAGGTGTAGAGTTCGTCGACCCGACAGCCGCCGGCCCGCACCAACCCATCGAACCCACGGCGCTGCCTACGCAAGCACCTCCACCGTCGCCGACCGCCAAGCAAAGTGGGCCCAAGATTGAGGTGCGTAAGGCAACGAGATCGTCCAGCGACATCGAGGCAGTTCGAGTGCCGTCAGGCCCTGAGGTCACACAGAAGTTTGAGCGCACACCCGCCATTACGGGCACGCCCAGGCATCGCCCGGAGCCGACGGCCCCTGTCCCTATGCTCCCGCCACCCGACGCCATGGGCCTGCCGAGCGAGGAGGGTCCGGGACCCGATGACCCAACCGTCGTATTCTCCGGCACGGCCGGAGGCGGCGGCGCTGGGTCGAGCCGGTCGGAGGCGGACAAGGCACCCGCACAGCCAATACGTCCCGAATCAAGACCCGAGCCTTCACCTGGTGCTGGGCAGACCACGACTGCCCGAACTGAACCCGTGAAGCGCCCCCCGGTCAGCCGACGGGGCCCGCCACGGGTGTGGGTCAAGCGGAGCCTCATTGCCGTCGTCATCATGGCAATTCTCGGATTGCTGGCGATCGCAGGAGTCTTCATCTACTTCAGCAAGGATCTCCCCACCGTCGAAGCGCTCGGCCAGTACGAACCCCCAACCGTCACCGTGGTCAACGACGCGAAGGGCCGTGTCCTCGGCGAGATTTACGAGAAGAGACGCTATGTGGTGCCGCTGGAGCAGATGCCACAGCACCTAAAGGACGCCTTCTTGGCCGCAGAAGACGCCAACTTTTGGACCCACGATGGCATTGATGTCGGCGGTATTTTTCGTGCGATCGTCCGAAATCTTGCCAAAGGCAAGAAGGCCCAGGGAGCATCGACGATCACCCAACAGGTCGCCCGGAACTTCCTCCTCACCCGAGAGAAGACCTTCATCCGAAAAATTCGGGAGGTCATTTTGGCCCAGCGGGTGGAGGAGGTCTTCGAAAAGGAGCACATCCTCTACCTCTACTTGAACCAAATCTACTTGGGCTCAGGCGCCTACGGTGTTGAGGCCGCGGCTCGAACCTACTTCGACAAGTCTGTGGGTGACATCACTCTAGCGGAAGCTGCGATACTCGCCGGCCTTCCGCAGCGACCCAGTGACTACTCTCCGCATCGACACTGGAAGAAGGCACGCGCCCGCCAGCTCTACGTGCTCAACCAGATGAAGCGGAAGGGCTTTATCGACGACAAGGTCTTTGATTCCGCGGTGGCAGAGCCTGTCCCTATCGCACCCAAGCGTGATGACTTCTTGCAGCAAGCGCCGCACTTCACCGAGCACGTTCGCCGATACCTCGTTGACACCTACGGGTTCGATAAGATCTACAACGATGGGCTCGTTGTAGACACCACCTGCGACCTCGACCTCCAGAAGGCTGCTCAGGAAGCCGTCGAAGATGGCGTCAACATCGCGAGCAACCGTCGTGGATGGCAGGGGCCCATCGCCCAGGTGCAGGAGGACCAGATCCGTCCACAGCTTCAGGCCCAAGAGGACGCGCTTCGCGAGGAGCAGTCACGCGCCACCTTGGTGGTCGGAAGCACCGAGGAAGGCGCGCCCAACCCCGGAGGCTATGCTCCCGTGGCGCCCGTCTCGAGTCTGACCCAGGGCATGAAGGCCGACGGCATCGCGCTCGACGTCAAGAAGGACCATGCCGTTGTGGGCGTCGGCGCCCATAAGGTAATTGTGCCCCTCGCTTGGTCCAAGTGGGCCTACAGCATCGACGTCGAGCGAAGCTGGAAGTACCGGGCACAGACATCAATGACCAACGTGCTCAGTCGGGGTGACAAGGTCCTGCTCACTATTCGGTCACCGGACGCGAAGACCGAGGAAGAGACAAAGAAGGCAGCGATGAGCATGCGAGGCGCCTTCGCGGCCGGTGAGCTCGCTCAAGAACCGAAGCTTCAAGGTGCGTTGTTCTCGTACCAGATGGACACAGGCGCGGTGACGGCAATGGTCGGCGGCGTCGGCTTCGAGAGCTCTGAATACAACCGGGCAACCCAGGCACGCCGCCAAGTCGGCTCCACGTTCAAGCCCATCGTCTACGCGTCGGCGATCTCGTCCCGCCTCTTCACGGCTGCATCGATGGTCCAAGACGCACCCACTGTCATCGGTGAGGCCGGCGGGAAAATGTGGAAGCCATCGAACTACG
>CAZKOI010000463.1:0-2669 GCA_964554315.1 uncultured Enterobacterales bacterium
GTCGGGGCGAGAGGATTTGAACCTCCGGCCCCCTGCTCCCGAAGCAGGTGCGCTACCAGGCTGCGCTACGCCCCGATTCGTCATTCTGGTAGCGCTGAGTGTATTCGCGGTCAAATCAAAAACGTGCGCTCTGCCTTGTGTCGATCTCGAAACAGCAAGAGCCAGCCGGTTTTCATTCTTGTTGCCTCCCCTATCTTGTGTTCAACGGAGGCAACATGAAGCCCACACCCGTGATTCTGTGCTCGATCTTCTTTAGCACCGCATGTGGCGACACGTCGCTCACTAAGTCCGGCGCAGCCTGTGGTGAAGGCACGGAAGAAATTGACGGCGTTTGCACGCCCGTCGAGACGGGAGACGCGGACGCGGACGCGGACGCTGATGCCGACGCCGACGCCGATGCTGACGCTGACGCTGACGCCGATGCTGACGCCGACGCGGACGCTGATGCTGACGCCGACGCCGACGCCGATGCTGACGCCGATGCCGACGCCGACGCCGATGCTGACGCCGATGCCGATGCTGACGCCGATGCCGATGCTGACGCCGATGCCGATGCCGATGCTGACGCCGACGCTGATCCCATCATCGATGGATACGGCTGCTCGGATGGCTATTCACTGTCGGTCTACACCGCGCCCGAGACCTCCTCTCCACAGCTGCACGTGGTGGGTGCGTACGAGCCCCGATTCAGCGACGACATCATCGTTGTTGAGAATGACCGACCTGGCGAGAGCATCTTGGTGCTCAACGCCTACGAGCCTACGAACTGGCACATCGAGAACACCGGCGGTGGGTTCATCTCGTTCATCGCTATCACTGGGTACAACTACGACTCAAGCACCGTCTCGGGTACCGGCGCCTCCTCGGCCGTCATATCGTCCGGCTACTGGTCCGCATGCGCTTACGGCTGGCCTCACACAACGGGTGGATGCGACGAGCCCACCTTGGTTGCCGAAGCTGAGGCCTACTACGGCCTCCCGCTCAACAGCTTTAGGGGCTGCTACTCCAGCAACCTCTTCGTCATCGAATAGCTGAAGGACCTCACACCATCGAGGCCTGCCCGTCATTGCTCGACCGACGCCGGCCGGTTATCTACTCACTGTTAGATAAACTCGATGGAGCCATGCAATGTTAGAGGTACGACGTATCGCTGCGACCCTGTTGTTTCTCGCAGCAGGCTGCACAACACCCCCTCAGGCTCCCGACTTGCGCCCGCCCTCTGATGGGTCGGCCGTCACAGCACAGAGCGACATCGTGTTCGTCGCTCAAGACACCAGCTTATCCCCGTTGAGCCTCGATGCTCGGGGTCTAGAGGTGTGTCAGGAAGACCGTCTGTCCGTCGCCGGCATGAACGCAGCGCTCGCGCTGGCCACACCGGGTGATTCTGAGACGATCTACTCAACCTTCGACCGCATCGACGGCATTGCATCGCTGTTCGAGGCCTGCGGCGACCCCTGGGGGATGTTTCCCACCTCCTATCGCCACATTACCCGTCGCATCATTCAAGCCATCGAGCGGAGCGAGATCGAGAGTCAGGCATGGGGTGAGGCCATCGTGCTCGATTTCGCGAGGCGTTACTTTTCAGGGTTGCGGGAGGCTCTCCGCGGTCAGTCCGGTTCCTACGCATGGGACCACTACTACTACCTTGCCGATCGTGACGACGTCTCTCGAACCCGGGCCGTGGTGGTCGCCATGATCGCCCACCTTACGCTCGACCTCCCCTACTCGTTGGTCGCCATCGAGACCCAAGAAGCGCATCGTGACGACTACTTCGTGCTCGGGGAGCTCATGATTGAGATTACCCCGAACTTCATCGAAGACCTGCGGGTGTACTACGACACCGATGCTGAGGACTTCCTGACGGGCTTCTTCATCGGCGACTGGGTCGACAATGCACTGGGTGAGGACACCATGGTGACCTTCTCGTACCAGACGATTCGCACCAAATCGTGGAACAATCGCTGGCTCCTCGAGCAATGGTGGGGGGGCTGGATTGTTGAGGGCGAAATCTACGCCGCTTTCTGGAACATCGACGGCATCCTCGCCACGCTCGATGCGACCGGCGCGATCTGACTCCACCGGCGAGCCTCCTTATCAAAACGCCATCAATGCGAACCGTTGAAGTGAGGTAGAATCCGAGGGGGGGTGTATGGCATCCAAGGGTCGACTCAGTATCGTTCAGCCGGAGGCACGAGAGTTTAGCGATCCGGATCTCTTCATCAACCGAGAGACCTCGATCATCGAGTTCAACTACCGCGTCCTCCAGCTGGCCCGCGACCCGACGGTACCGCTGCTCGAGCGCCTCCGGTTTCTGGCCATCTTCTCGTCCAATATCGACGAATTCTTTGAGGTTCGTGTGGCAGGGCTCCGTGAGCGGGCTCAAGCGAATCTCGCCTCGCCCTACCCCGATGCCAGCGCGCCGAGTGCCCTACTGAGAGCCATCAGCGAACGCTGTCATCAGGTCATCGACGAGCAGTACAAGGTCCTCAATGAAGAACTGTTTCCTGCCCTGGCGACCGAAGGGATTCGACTGCTCAAGCGCACGGAACTCTCAAAGGCGCAGACCAAGTGGTTGCGCACGTACTTCAAGCGCGAGGTCATGCCCGTCCTCTCGCCCATGGGGCTTGACCCTGCTCACCCCTTTCCCAACGTGACCAATAAAGGGCTGA
>CAZKOI010000464.1:0-2666 GCA_964554315.1 uncultured Enterobacterales bacterium
GGTCGATTCTGGCCGCGCCGAGGACGCTTCAGGCGTTGGCTGACGACGACCTCGTGCCGGGCTTTTTCGGCCGTGTGGATCCTGAGAAGGGTGAGCCCATGTTCGCGCTCTGGTTCTCGGGTGCGGTTGCGCTGGCTGCGGTGGCACTTGGCGATCTGAATGCCGTCGCCAGCGTGGTCACCATGTTCTTCCTCACCACGTACGGCATGCTCAACCTCGCCTCCGCCCTGGAAGCGCTGGTCGCCGACCCTGCGTTCCGACCCAAGATTAAGGTTCCTTGGCTGGTCTCAATGGTGGGATGTGTGGGCTGCTTCGTGGCCATGTTTTCGATTCATCCCGGGGCCTGCTTTGTGGCCATCATCATCGAGGGCGTCATCTGGTGGGTGCTCAGTCGCCGCGCGCTTCGCACGACATGGGGTGACCTCAGGAATGGCCTGTGGTTTACGCTCGCTCGGTTTGCGATGGTCAAGCTGAGCCAAGCGGAGAGTGACCCGAGAAACTGGCGGCCTCATATCTTGGTCTTTGTTGCCGACCTCGGTCGAAATCTGGGAATGGTTCGGATGGCAAACCACTTCAGCCAAGACCGAGGAATCGTGACAGTGAACACGCTCCTCGTCGGCGACATCGAGGAGCACCAGCAAGCGGAAGCGCTCGCAGCTCGAAATCGAATGTTGCTCGAGGCCAACGGTATCGTTGCCTTCGCCGAGACGGCCGCGGTCGCAGACCTTGAGTCCGGAATGATTACGGTTGCTCAAGCGAACGGCATGGCGGGCCTCGAGTCCAACATGGTCATGCTCGGTTGGCCGGGCGAAGACGCGGGCCGGTTGGGACGCGTGCTGGGCATCGTGCGACGCCTGAAGACGCTGGAGAAGTCGAGCATGATTGTTCGCCCGGTCAAGGGAAGCCGTGCGAAGGGCAACGGGGAGATCGTTGTGTGGTGGAAGGGCAAGGAGAACAACGGCGACATGATGCTTTTGCTGGCCCATCTCTTGAACCTGGCGCCCGGATGGAGGAGCAACCAGATCGTTCTCAAGTCGGTCGTGGATGATGCAGACTCCGTGGAGACCCTTCGATCGACGTTCGAGACCATGCTCCCAGACCTGCGGATGGATGTGAAGTTCGAGGTCATCGAGCGACCCGAGGGGATGACCCATCGTGACGTCATCCGGGAGGCCTCCTGCGAGGCTGACCTGGTCTTCCTCGGCATGGCTACGCCAAATGTTGGGACCGAGCTGGCCTATGCGACGAGCTTGTTGGGGCTCTTGGACGGCCTCCCCACGACCATTCTGGTGAAGAATGCGTCGCGCTTCACGGGCCGCCTAGTCTGAAGCAGGAACATCGAACTCGAAGGCAATCTCTGCTCCGAGGGTCTGGCTCAGGTGCTGCTTCAGACGCTTTCGAATACGGGCTTCAATCTGACGAATCCGCTCTTTGCTTACCTCGAAGCGCTCGCCAAGCTCAGCGAGGCTCACCGGCTCCTCACACACCAACCGCTCGTACCATATGGCGGTCTCGCGATCATCTCGAAGAGTCTCGGCAAAAGCGCTCAGTTGCGCGGTGACTTGCTCACCCAACTCGTTTCTTGCCGCTCGGGTCTCGGGGCCGACCTGTACCTCATCCGGAATCATCTCAGAGAGCTCACGACCGTCCTCGCTGCCCACGGGAGCATGGATCGACATCGCCGGCGCGCGCATGTGCTGGTCGACGTTGACCACCTCCTCCTCCGGAACATCTAGGGCTTCGGCGAGGGCACGACTGGTGGGCTTTATTCCCATTGCCTCCAACCGCTTCTTTTCCTTGTTGAGCTGGAAAAAGAGCTTACGACCATGCCGAGTCGAGCCGAGGCGCACCATCCGGTAGTTGTCCATCAGGTAGCGAAGGATCATGGCTCGAATCCAGTACTGCGCGTAGCTCGAGAATCGTATGCCCCGGTAGGGGTCGTATCGGGAGAGCGCCTCGACGAGCCCCATGTTGCCTTCTTGAATGAGGTCCAGGACGTTTGACCACTGCCGGTGGTACTGAAACGCGAGCTTGACGACCAAGCGGAGGTTGGACGTGACAAGCCTCTTGGCGGCATCGGCGTCCTGGGTCTCGAGGTACTGCTGAGCGAGCTCTTTTTCCTCCTCGCGGTCCAGGATTGGATGGTGACGAATCTCGGTGAGATAGGCCTGCAAGAGGTCGGAAGTACCCGGAAGACTCCCTGAACGAACGAGTGCCTTGGGCTGGCCAGCAGGCTGCCGGTCGGCGTCCAGCACCTCTGCTTCAGCCGCTGTACCCACGGCGCGAGGCTCAGCTTGGGTTTGGTCGGTATCGAACGAAGGTGCCGCACGACCGGGTGCTCCCTTGCTCATCTGGTCCTTGTTTTCCTCACCCATGGTCGGCCCCAACCCGTTTTGAGGCAGCAGTTTGCCACGGGATGCGCCCACAGGAAAGGCCCCAAATCCTTCAAACGCAAAAGAGCGGCCTGAAAAGTCGGGCTGATTCAGGGTTCACGTGGTTGTTACCAAGTGGCGCTACCGGTTGAATCCGTATGCGATAGGGGCGCCCCCAAGCGGTCGAGCAGACCGGGGAGGATTGGGGAAATGGCCAAGGATAAGGTCAAGATCACAGGTGCGTGGAACGCTTGGTCGGAGTCTGTGCAGCAGGGAAACTTGGTTCGTCCCGAC
>CAZKOI010000465.1:0-2655 GCA_964554315.1 uncultured Enterobacterales bacterium
CCCCGAGGCGGAGCTTGTGGCGGTAAAGGTTCACTCCGGCTCGAGCTTCTCAGATGGAATCCTGTTGGTTCGACAGGGAGAGCCTTTGAAGAGTCCGTCTGATCTGCGGGGCAAGCGCATCTGTTACTCCGACAAAGAGAGCACCACGGGGTACTTTATGGCCCGAAACTGGCTGCGTGAACATTCCCTTGACCCTGACCGTGACCTGGCGGACCCGCCCATCATCAGCGGCAACCACCTCAACGTGATTCGGGACATTATCGAGGGACGATGTGACCTTGGTGGGTCCTTTATGGCGGCCTACAAGCACGCGGATGAGGCTGACATCAACTCGGCTTTGGCGCGCGTCTTCGATATCACGGGCCGAACACCGCATGACAGTATCGTCGCCAGCTCCGCGGCAGATGATGACCTCGTGAAGACAATGAGGCGTGCTCTCTTGGAATTCGACCCAAACAGGGAGGCGGGAACGAAGCACCTGGGTGCAGTCGAGCGACTTACCGGTTTTGCGGAGGTCGCCGACGCCTTGTACCACCCGGTCAGAGAAGCGCTTGATGCAGAGCGTGTGGGCGTTCTCACCGTTGAGAATTGACCCGGCGGCCTACGGGTGGATATGCGCCCCAGGAACGAGGAGATGCTGTGAGCGATAACGACAAGGCGATCATCACCTGTGCGGTCACAGGAGTTCTCACGGATCCGGATCGGTTCCCTGTGCCCGTGACAGCAGCGGAGATGGCCGCAAGTGCGAGAGAAGCGTTCAACGCGGGCGCTTCGATCATGCATCTCCACTTTCGCTGCCAGGACCCTGGACTTGGGCGGTTCCCGTCTTGGGATCCGGATGTCGCGGCTGCCGTCGTGGATGCCGTACGCGAGGCCTGTCCGGGGGTCATCATTAACATGAGCACAGGCGTAATAGACCTCGATCAATCGGGGCCGCTGGCTTGCCTTGAGCGCGTCCGTCCTGAGATTGCTGCATGCAATGCTGGAACGCTCAACTACCTCAAGGCAACCCGGTCAGGGAGCTGGGCCTGGCCACCCATGACATTTCAAAACCCGGTTGAGAAGGTGAGCGAAATGCTCAGTGCGATGGCACCGCTCGGCACGATGCCGGAGTTCGAGTGTTTTGACGTGGGTATCGTGAGGTCTGTGAACCTCTTCGTTGACACTGGGATGTGCACGTCGCCCCACTACAACTTTGTCATGGGCGTCGCGTCTGGTATGCCAGCGGACCCCGACTTGCTCGAGCTGCTGATCCGATATCGTAGACCGGGTACAACTTGGGAAGTCACCGCGATTGGGCGAGAAGAAGTCTGGTCGCTTCATCGTGCGGCTGCTGAGCGCGGCGGCTGCCTCCGGACGGGTGTTGAAGACACCTTCTACTTGCCAGATGGTTCAAAGGCGCGAGGAAATGGCGATCTCATTGAGGCAATTGCAACCATTGCGAGAGACGCTGGACGAGAAGTCGCATCACCCGACGACGCGCGAGCCGCCCTCGGGCTGAGGTAGACCCCCACCAACCGGCCTACCGTCCACGTCCGTAAGGTCCCGTCGAGCTGCCTTGTGGGCTCGACGTCCCGGGTGCAGCCAGGGCCCTAGGGTTGCCGAGGTACCGAAGCACGTCTTCATACTCGACCTGACCCGACTCGTAGAGCTCCTTCAGCGCCATGTCCATCGTCCGCATCCCATCTCGCCGACTGGTCTCCATGGTCCCTCGTGCTTGATGCATCTTCGCCTCGCGAATCAGATTCCTGATGGCGGGGTTGGCGACCATGATCTCAAACGCCGGCGCGAGTCCCCCACCCTTCTTGGGCAGCAGTCGCTGTGAGACGACACCCAGCAAGGACGAAGCAAGCTGTGCTCGCGCCTGGCCTTGTTGGTGGGATTGGAAGACGTCGACGATACGGTCAATCGCCTGAACAGCGTCATTGCTGTGCATGGTCGCGAGGACGAGGTGGCCGGTCTCGGCGGCGGTCAGAACCGCTGAGATGGTCTCAAAGTCTCTCATTTCACCGACCAAGATGACGTCTGGGTCTTGCCGCAGGATGAACTTCAGCGCAGCTGCAAAGCTATGAGTGTCCGCAAACAACTCACGCTGGTCGATCGTCGCCTTGACCGACTCATGCGCGTACTCCACAGGGTCCTCGATCGTGATGATTCTGCACTTGCGGGTACGGTTGATTTGATCAACCAAGCAGGCCAGCGTTGTGCTCTTGCCCGAACCGGTAGGGCCGACGACCAAAAGGAGTCCCTGAGGTGCCGTTCCCATCTCCATGATAGTCCTCGGAAGGCCAAGATCGGCTGCCGCGGGAATGGCGCTGGGTATGGCCCTTAGCGCGGCTGCCATCCTGCCCTTTTGGTAGTAGGCGTTCACCCGAAATCGCCGGCCATCCTCGATCGCAAGGGCGAAGTCAATCTCACGGTCGAGCTCGTACGATGTCCGCTGGCGCTCTGACATGAGAGAGAACAGCAGTGATCGCATGTCACCGTCCGAGAGTGGCATCTCGCCGATTTGTTCGAGGTAGCCGTTCACTCGAACGATCGGGGGCCGTCCTGACGTGAGGTGAAGGTCCGACGCATTTCGATGAATGGCAAGCCGTAGCAGGCCACGCATGTCCATGCCGACGTCATCCACCGTTGTGTCTCGACCATACGAGT
>CAZKOI010000466.1:0-2651 GCA_964554315.1 uncultured Enterobacterales bacterium
CACGCCGGGCGCTACTACTCTCAGTGATATCCCCAATCGCTGCTGTGATCTCTGCTGGCGTTGATCCGAAATCCGGTCCGCAACCCGGGAGAGTCACATCAATCGCCCAACTTCCGACCCGTGGCCCGATTCGCGTGGTGCCGGAGAGTGACGGCGATGTCGACCAAATCCACGTTCGGCCATCCGAAGACGTTTCCGCCGGAACCGAGGATGTGAGTTCAGGTGTAAGTACCGGGCCATCTATGCGCTCGAAGAAAACCCCGACAGACACGCTGCGGCCATCGTTTGCGAGGGTGCACTCTCTTTGGTCCGACGCGACCTGAATCGGGGTGCTCTCGGGGCCGAACGTTACAGGAGCGCTCCAGAGCCGCTGGCCTAAACCGAGCGTCCCGGTAATCGAAATCTCAGCCAGGCTCAGACTGGCCTCGACCGGAGATCCGTCGGAACAAGGGGGGAGGACGACGGATGCCGTCCAGTCCCCTTCCGGAAGATTCAGCTCGCCAGACAACTGACTCCCTCGGAGCCAGAGCCACGCAACACCGTCCTCGCCGTATTCCAATACTGCATCGCCACCTTCAAACCGGTAGTTCAGGCCATCAGGTGAGCCCATCACGATGCCGATCAGGCGGAGTGTGAAAGCTAACACGACAATTACCAAAACAACGACGGGGTCTATTCGTCTGAACAACCGAGTTGCGGGGGTCATGATGCTCAAACCACAGGCCCTTCTGGGACACGACCGGCAGACGGTTCCCATGGCCGGGTCGATTGGGGCTTATCGATTTTGCTGTCGTCAATTTTCCTTGTTTCAGAGGGCTGAATAGTCCGCACTTGAGCACGGCATTCACGTACACTGCCTGTCTGAATTCGGTCTGCAATAAATTCTGAACGACGATGATGTATCGACAGACGGATTATTTGGACATCACAGGGACACAGCATCTTGGCTCTTTGAGCAACTCTGGTGACGTGGTGACTCATCGGACGATCTTCTTAATCTCGGAGACCAGCCACTCAGCCACGGCACCCGTAGCAGCGCCTTCAAAGTGGATGCCGTCCCCCGGCCGATACCGATTCCCCTGATTATCAAGGTCGATGCATGGGTCACCGACAGGGCAGATGAATTCAGCGAGCTCGATGACGGCGACATCGTCTCGAGCCGCTGCACTCGAACGAAGCACGCTGTTGAACGCCTCGATTCGTTCCTGCTTCTGGGGTGCCGGCGCTGACCCGTCCCCTGCGGCCACTACCGGCACCGTTACGAGCAGAACCCGAGACGCGCCGCGACTCTGCAGTTCGTCAATTTCGTCACCAACGAGCGTGCCGACGCGTTGCCGCCCCGCAGCGGTTTCGAGGACGAATTGTTCCGCACCCACCTCTCGATTTTCGGCATCCCAGACCGACAACCATACAACGGCATCAGGCCTCACCGCGTCGAAGGCAGCGTCGAGGCTTGCGGGGACGATGTCTGCACACATACGGGAGTTTTCGTACGGCTCCTGTGTCGTGGTGTCCAAGGTGAGACCTGGCAATAATCCGCAACCGGAGACTGGCGCTGTAGCGAGGTTGACGTTGGCCTGCGGTGCCACGGAGAGCAGCGTTTCGGAAAGACTAGCCACGACGGAATCGCCGATGAAGAGCACCGACGGACCGCTTTCGGTCGAGGGTATGCCCGGATCGGTGGCGTCATCAGCGATCGCTACTGCGCCGTCCGCAGTGAAGAATTCGGCTGGTGAACTAGCGCCCAGTGTGAGGACGGTGATTGCACCGGTCACGACCGATGCCGAGGCAGCTACTGCAGCGAACGCCTTGGACGGTGAGATGGTTCGATGACGGATGGGCGATTCGATGAAACGAAATGACAACCATGCTGCACTCACCATTACGACGAGCCGTAGAGAAAGCAGAGCAACCCCGTCAATTCCAACACGTGGGGCCGTGAGGAACACGATGGCCGGCCAATGCCAGAGGTATAACGAGTAGGAGATCATTCCGACCCACCGCACCGGGGGAAGTTCGAAGAGACGATTGAGACCTCGGCCGGGCAAAATGACGACCGAGGCCACCAAGAGTGAGGCGAGTATCGCGAACACTGTGAATCCGCCTCGATACATCAACTGACTTTCGCCGTCAACCATGATGAAAGCCACTGCGACAAGTCCAGCAACTGGTATTGCAAATAGTGAAGTCCAAGTGCGGTCGGCCTGCGGAGTCCTCGCGTCAAGTCGATGGAGCAAGATGGCCAAGATGCAGCCGATCACGAGTGTTTGAATCCTCGTGTCGGTGCCGTAGTACGCCCGCGACGGATCGGCAGCATTGCTGAGTACGTGCATGGCACTGGCGGATGTAAGTGCAATGGCAGTGGAGACGAACAGCAGCGCAGCTCGAGAACGGCGAAATGCGAACACGACGAGCGGCCAGAGCACGTAGAACTGTTCCTCGATTGCGAGCGACCAGAGGTGCTGGAAAGGCGATGGTTCTGCGAAGAGATCGAAGTAGCTCTGCTCGGCGAGAACGAATCGCCAGTTCGTAACGTAAAAGACAGATGCGATCGCGTCCCAACGCGTGCTGAGCAGTTGATCGGATCGAAATAGCCATCCGGCAAGACCTGCGGTGGTGACGCAAAATGCAAGGGCGGCAGGAAGAAGCCG
>CAZKOI010000467.1:0-2650 GCA_964554315.1 uncultured Enterobacterales bacterium
CTCGCAGTAGCGGCGTTTGCGCTTACGCTCCTTGGTGGGTGTGAGATGCTTGGGCTGAGTGACGGTGGTGGAGGCGATGGAGCCGGCAGTACCTTGGCGAAGGCAAAGGCTCCAGGTGAGGCGGGAGGCCCCAAGACGGCGAGCCGCCTGGACCGAGCGATAGCGGCTCAGGAGAGCTACGTGTACAACCCTATCGGCAAGCGTGACCCGTTCCGAGCATTTTTGTCGCTCGGGGGTAAGGGCGTCGAAGACGAAACGCCGAGGACACCGCTCCAGCGTTACGAGATCGACGAGTATCGCCTTGTGGGAATAATCTGGGGGATTGACCGGCCGCGCGCGCTGGTAGAAGACCCTGACAATGTGGGACACGTCATGGAGATTGGCACCTACATTGGCAAGAACTGGGGCAAAGTGACTCAAATCACCGCATCAGAGGTCGTGGTTACCGAGGAGTACCAGACCATCGACGGTGAGCTAGTTGTGAATCCGATTCGGATGTCTTTGCCCGTGGGGGCCGACTGATGTGGTGCGTCCACTCGAAATCCGAATCCCGAGGAGGGATGGCATGAAGGGCTTGATTCGAAACCTCTTGACCAGCGGAGTGCTCGCGCTCGCCGTCGCGATATCACCCGGCCTCCAGGGGCAGGCCTGGGCCGTCGATGTTGAGGGCCTTGAGGTGGTGGCTGGTGACACGACGGACGTGCTGATTCGACTCAGCGAAGGGGCCGATGGTGCCGCGGTCAGCGCATTCACCATGAGTGACCCCGCTCGGGTCATTGTCGACATCGCGGACGTGCGGGTTGTTGAGGGCCTAGAGGAGCTAAGCGGCGACGGGCTCGTGGATCAGGTCCTCGTTTCTACGATTGAAGATGATGCAGGCGTCATCACCCGTGTTGAGGTGTTTCTGACCAGTGAGGCGGAGCACTCGTTCAGTGTCGACCCAGGTCTCGTCCGATTGACCCTCGAAGGGGCGGAGGGCGCACCCGCGGTTGCCGAGGCTGATGACCTGGCTGCTGCGCTCGGAGGTGCGGTCTCCTCGGATGAGTCAAGCGAGCTTGCGGACAGCGATCCGGAGGAGGTCGAGGTTGCTGAAGCAGGGCGTATGCCTGAGGCAGGCGACAGCCCCGAGGCTGCTGAGGGACGTCGGCTTTCAGGCCCAGACTCTTTTGTAGACGGTCCTACCTTGACCTCTCTTGACTTCCGCTACGAACAGGAGGTCAACTCCGTACTCATCGGTACTCAGGATGTGGTGGATGTGACGGACTCGCGCCCCAATCCTAAGACCGTCTTGATTGACCTTCCTGGCGCGTATGTGCCAAAGAGCCTTCGCCGAGTCCTCGATACCGGCGACTTCATTTCACCGATTCGAATGGTCCGAGCCTACTCGACCTCCAAGGGCGCGCGCGTCGCAATCAGCTTGAGGTCAGCGACGGACTACACCGTCACTCGAGGTATTCGGGGCGTCACGGTGAACTTCAATGTCCCCGCCGCGCTGCAGGATGAGTATGTGGTCGCGAGGACCGAGACCCAGGGCTTCGGCGCTGTCGGCCCTGCGGAGGCCGACGGCCCCATCCGTAATGCGTATCAAGAGGAAATTGTTATTGGTTCGAGCGGTCGAACCGTCTCACCCAACTCCGCTTGGGGAACGGGCGGAGGCAGCAGCGACCCGGCGGCTCTTCTTGGAATGGCGAGTGGCTTTCAGATCGACTCAAGTACGGCGGCCAGCGTGCCCTATTCGGGCCGGCGCATCAGCCTCGACTTCGTCAACGCGGACATTCACTCGATCTTCAGGCTGATTAGCCACGTATCGCGGCTCAACATTGTCTCAGGCGATGATGTCAGCGGAAGAGTCACGGTTCGAATGGTGGACGTCCCCTGGGACCAGGCGCTTGCTGCGGTTCTTCAGGCGAAGGGTTTGGGTTCGCAGCGCTTCGGCAACATTGTTCGAGTGGCCCCAATCGAGACCATCAAGGCGGAGCAGCAAGCCGCGCTCGAGGCAAAGCGTGCCCAGGATGAGTTGGCTGATCTCAGCGTTCTGGTCGTTCCGCTGGACTACGCGTCCGCGACCGCCCTTCAAGGACAGGTCGAGAACTTGCTCAGTGATCGGGGACGTGTGCAGCTGGACCAGCGAGGCAACCAACTCATTGTTCAGGAGACGGAGGCTCGTCTCGCTCAACTTCGGGAGCTCATTCGCCACCTCGACAAGCAGACCCCTCAGGTCATGATTGAGGCGCGTGTCGTCGAGGCGAACAGCATCTACATCAAGAGCTTTGGTATTCAGTGGGGTGGTGAGCTCGATGCATCCACGAACACTGGGTACTCCACGGGCCTTTTCTTCCCGAACAACGTCGGCATGTCGGGTGGAATGTCTCAGAGCTCAGGAGACCCGATCTTTTATAGTGCTGACCAGCCCAACCTCATGGTCGATCTCCCGTCTTCCGGCTCAACGGGTTCTGTGGCCTTCCACCTTGGGTCTATCCCTGGCCTCGTGGACCTCGATGCGCGGCTCTCGGCGATGGAGTCAGACGGTTGGGGTAAGGTCATCAGTTCCCCACGGGTCACGACGGTTGACAACGCCTCTGCCACGATTCTTCAGGGGCAAAAGATTCCATACCTGTCGACCTCAGCCGGCGGTACGCAGGTCAAGTAC
>CAZKOI010000468.1:0-2642 GCA_964554315.1 uncultured Enterobacterales bacterium
GGGCATTTGGAGCCATTTACTATCCCTGGATCTGCAGTGGGGATGACGTCATGCCGCCGTCGGGTGCAGTCGCGGGGACGTTTGCCCGTGTGGAGATGGAGCATGGCGCCTTTGGTGTCATGTGGCCCCCTGCAAACATTCCACTGAGAGGTGTCACTCACTGCGAGGTTGGGCTCACCTGGGGTGAGGCTGGGGCATATGCGGACCAAGCCATCAACCCGATCATTGTCCAGAGCGGGCGAGGCGTGCTCATCTTCGGGGCACGTACGTTGTCTGCAGAGCCGAAGTACCAACACATCAACACTCGGCGTGTAATCAACATGGTGCATGATCAACTGCGTCGAGACAGCGAGTGGTCGGTCTTTGAGACCAACAATCCGCATCTGTGGGACGTCTTGGATCGGGACATTCGATACAGGCTGGAGGAGTTCTCGGAGGCGGGCGCGCTCGTCTCAAAGGAGAGCGAGCCGCAGTACCAAGTGGTCTGCGATCACAGCATAAATACGGCACTGACCCGAGATGCAGGGCAGGTGAATGTAGAAGTCATGCTTAGACCAGTTGGCACCACTGAACAGGTGCTTATTGATCTCTGCATCGGCGGTGACGCCTAGAAGGGAGTTTGGACATGGGTGAAGACTGGCGCGGAAGAGGAGGAGGTCGACGGGGTGGACAGCCCACGATCACGGGCCGAAGTTCCTGGCGGGGGGCTGGCAAAGGAAGAGGGGGCACAAAGATGCTGGGTGGGCTCATACCCGCGCCAGACGCAATCGCATCGAACCCCATTGCGTTCAAGCTCGCCAACATGGCAGCCTACGAGCTGCGGAGCCACATCGAAGGCTTGTTGGGCAGCTTCACCGGGCGGGGCAAGGGCCGGCTCCCGGGGCAGCCGACCGTCAAGCCTCCGTCCGTCTTGGCCATGCCGCGCGGAGAGAAGGCCAATTTCGGAAACAGCCACATCCTCGATCCCCAGGGTGCTTACATCTTCTGCCTGGAGATCAACAAGCAAGAGGTCGCCCACTTCTTGGAGTGCTCAGGCCTTAAGTCGTCAACCACGGTCTTCGAGCTTGAGGAAGGAGGAATGAACCACCGCGTACACAAGCTCCCCGGACAGTCACGCTGGGAGAACATCACCCTGAGATACGGCGTGACCGCTGAAGTGTCGATGCTCGAGTGGCGAGGCGCAATCCTTCAAGACAAGTTCAAGGCAGACTCGAGACGAAACGGCGCCATTGTGGTGAAGAACAACAACATGCAAGTGGTCCGGCGATACAACTTCAAGGCGGCTTGGCCCGTCTCGTGGGAAGGTCCGAGCTTCAACTCGCAGGCGAATGAACTCGCCATCGAGAGCATCGAGCTGGCTCACGACGGAATCGAAGTTCAGGTCATCAAGTAGGGCGGAGCGATTATCATGGAGACGAGGAGGACGATTGGGGAGCGAATGCTGGAACGGGCCAAGGCCTGGGAAAGCGTTGGCCCTCAGGTGGATGCCAAGACGGCACGCTTCGACGATCGCTTCTCGCGCTATGCACGCTCCGCGTCCATCGGCCGGGTTGGTGAGTACTTCGCGCCCAGCCAGCAAGTCGCCTACCGGTCCACGTCGGTAGACGACCCGGCCCTCCTGTCTTCTGCCCCCTACTGGGAGCGACTGCAGAGGCTCGGTAATGCACGCCTTCGGCGAGAGCAGAGGCTCGCCTCGATGTCCCAGCGCGCTCAGCGCCGTGCGACCCTGTCGGCAGCGACGAGATTGCCGGATGCTCGGCCGAGGGCGCTACCCTTCCTGGGGCTGGCGAGTCTGATGGCGGATCAGTTCGAGGTCCTCGCTCCGCTCCCTGAAGCGATCGATCCCGAGCTGGCTGCCGCAATAGCGGAGGGTCGCCTTGCACCCACAGGCTCATCGACGACCCACAACATTAGCCGGCAGGCCGTCAGCGAGTTCGTTTCCGCGAAGGTGATTCGTGGATCGGGACAGCGGCCTCTTCAGATTGCGCAGGAGCGCGCGCCGGCTTCCAGGGCGGCGGTTGCCACTATGGGGCGCGAGATCCGTCGGAGAGTGTCGGCGGGTAGAGAGATGGAGACCCTTGGCTCGGAGAGCCGGTCAGCCGCCCACCGCCGAGGGGAAGCGCGAGCGGCTGTACGGAGTGAGTCAAGGAAGTCGAGCAACAAGCGGCGCTCAAACGCTCTGGCGGCTGACACGACAGCCACAGTGCTCGAGCCATCAGGGCGTGGCCCGGCCGAGTCGACGACGAAGGGTGGTCAGCAGGCGACCGCACGTCGGACCGCTGCCACCCCCACCAGGGGATCGGTTGAGGCCCCAACCGCCCGGCTCAGTCGTGAGGTTCGCAGGGCTTTGCGGTCGACCACGCCGACTCGCGCCGTCGCCATGGACTTTGAGGCGGCGCTTCCGGACGACTTTCTTCCAGCCGCTAGGCATGCCCAAGGGCGACTCAACACGACCCGGTCCGGTGCAAAACGCGGCCTCAGGACGGCCATCTCGCGAGCCGCCTTGGTTTCAGCACTCGAGCCGCATTCTCTGGACCGGCGAAGTGCCGACCCAACGACGATAGGGTCCGTCCCATCGCGGCTGTCGCCAGCTCAGCGCGTCGGACAGACTGCCGCTCGTAGGACGGCCCACCGCGGGTTCG
>CAZKOI010000469.1:0-2642 GCA_964554315.1 uncultured Enterobacterales bacterium
ACGACAAGGCCCTCGAGCTCGAGTTTCTCAAGCGACTCGAGGCCACTCCGGAGGTGGTAGCCGACGAGGTCACGAGAGGCACGTAGAGTCCCGCTCGTGGAAACAAGGTTAAGGATTGCGATGGCTTTCGTGACACGCAAGCTCTCGGGATCAATGTGGGCGGCGTCACGAATTCGAAGTGCGATTTCCGAAAGGCGAGACGTTGCGGCACCGGTGAGACCGACGCCGCTTGCTCCAACAAAGAAGTCATAGACGTCGGCAAGATCGATCGCGGGCAAGTCGTCAACGAGACGGCTACGGAGCAGCGCAGGGACGGCGTTGGGGGCCGTACCAGTGAGGAAACTGAACAGCGTTCGTTCGTTCTGTCCATAGCGCCGGCAGAGTTCAGGCAGTACCGCTAGGGTGATCGGATCGAGGGGGTAACAGGCTGCGAGTTCAGCAGGGTCGCTGAGATCCGGTAGCCGCAAATCCGCCATTCGTTCGGCATGTCGGCGTGCCCATTCAACGACTCGATCGGCGATGACATTGTCGACGGCAAAGGCGGAGGCAATTAGCTTTCGGGTCTGCGCCGCGGAGTCAACGAAGGCCAGATCATCGAAACGACCCTGAATTTTCGACCATTCGCGTTGTTGAAGGGTGTCATCCGCAGACGAGTACTCATCGAAAGCAAGATGCTGCAGGGTAAGAAGATAAATGCGGGAGCCGCGTTCCGTCTGTGCTGCCTCAGCGAGCAGCTGTAAGAGGTAGAGATCAGCGTCTTGGCGCTGGCGAGCGGCTTCGAGGTTCTTGCCGAACTCGTCAATGACGATAAGGACCGGCGCTATCTCAGCAAGTGCCGTGGTGATCTCGAGCAGCGACCCGGGCGATGGGCCAGTCCGTCGCGGATCATCAGACGTTGCGTCGTCAACAGCTGCCTGAAGGAGCCCGATGGCGGGGAACTGACGCTTGCTCGGCATCACCCCAAAGTGCTTAAGAATTGCGTGCTCGAGAGCTCGCGTGAGCGTGTGGGTGACCGGTTCCGTCCGGGCGGTCACTGTGACTCTGATGAAGCCATCGACGGGTGCAGTCGTTCTTGAGTCGACGATTCGGTCGACGGATGCCGGCGCGATCGCACCCACGAGCTGGATGGCCTGTGTAAACGCAGCTGCATCGGCAGGCCCAAAGAGTGCATCGAGGAAGACGCCGAGGGACGACTTGCCTGATCCGTAGGGACCGGTGATCGACCATGCTCCACCGGTCCCGGAGATAGCAGCGCTCGTGAGCCGATCAACTACGTCGAGCACACGACCGGTGAGCACGTAACCGTTCAGGGCATCAGGCGCCTGGGCATCACGTTCGAGGTTGGTAGACCGCGCGTAGCGAGGGGCGATCGAGATGTGCTCGGCGATCGAACTCACAGAACCACCTCCCGTGCGGCATCCGAAACAAGCAAGGCGAGCTCTGCATCGAAGTTGGGTTGGCGGGCAAAGAGGCCAGCGAGGGCGGGCTCGTCGGTATCGACGTCGAAGTGCGCGCTGAGGATTTCGTGGGCAAGTTTGGCGGGTGCGCCTCGCCATCCGAGTTGGAGGTTGCCGGCGGGATTTGTCAGTTCAATATCGGGATGGTTGCGGATCGGACCGTCGACGAGTTCGAGCATGGTCTGCTCGTCGAGTCGGAATGTGCGGCCGGGCCCACCCGGCTCGGTAGCGAGCAAGGAGAACGACGCCGTGCTTGCATTCGTCTCCGACATTGCGATGAAGTCGAGTGCAGCGGCCAGGACCACCTCACCAGCGAGCTGGTGAGGTGCGCCACTTGAAAAGCGGTAGCCGCCTGGTGAGGGGGTGATGAGCCGGAGCTCACGGAGAGGGCATCCAAATTGATCGTCAAACTTGCCGCGTCCGGCTAGAGCCGGAGCCGTGAACGTGCGGATAAAGGCACTGACGTCCTTGTGAATAGACGACTCGTTAGGCGAGTTCCATCGCGCCCCGGCAACCGTAGCGACGCTGATCTGCTCGGCGAGAACATCAGTGAACTCCAGGGCACGGAGTTCATTGATAATGATCCACCACACCGGGAGTTGGCACCCCGGCGACATAAGCATCCAATGCAGCCACCACCAGGTGGAGGGATTCTCCATGTTGGGGTCGGCACCATCGGGGCCGAGGATGCCCATGCCGAGGTTAGTGGGCACAGTGCGATGCGCACGAGGGCTGTCGGGATGCTTAATGTCAGTGATGAGCCGTGCCGCAGAGCTCCAGAACTTGATGGACCTCACCATGTTCTTGCCGACACCAAGCCGCATTGGAGCGTCGGGGGCCAAGAAGAACTCGCCGTCATCACGGGTCGCCGCGAGAAAGCCCTTGCGGAACCAACCCAGTCGTGGGTGAAATGTCTCGTGACGGGCGAATGTGTCGGTGCAAGCGTCTTCCAGCTTCATGGTTAGGCAACGTCCTCGTTCAGGGAGCGAATCTCGGCAGCCGAGGCTGCGATAGCAGTGACGGCCTGGTCAATCTCAGCAGCTGTCGTGAAACGGCTTAGGCTGAAGCGGATCGACTCACCGGCTGCTTCGGGGGTGAGACCCATGGCGATCAGTGTGGGTGATGGTTCGAAGGCACCCGAGTGGCAAGCAGAGCCCAGCGACGCCGCCACGCCTGGGGTGCGAG
>CAZKOI010000470.1:0-2640 GCA_964554315.1 uncultured Enterobacterales bacterium
CTTGGTGGTCGCCGTACCATTACCAAAAAACCTGCCCTGGCAACACCTGTGTCACGACGGTCCGACCGAGCCGCTTGCCTGCAGCATCCCGGCTCTGCTCCGCGAGTGTTCGCTCCTCATCAGAGCCTACGAACACCGCGGACCGGTACTGCTGACCTTTGTCGCAGAACTGTCCGTCGTCTTGAGTAGGGTCGATGTTGTGCCAGAAGGTGTTGAGCAGCTCCGCGTAGCTCACTTCGTCCGGGCGGTAGACCACACGAACCGCCTCCACATGGCCGGTCTTGCCCTTGGCGACCATCATGTATGCCGGCTGCTTCTCCGGCCCGCCGGTGTAGCCCGACTCCACGCTGACCACCCCCTTGAGAGACTCGAACGGACCCTCCATGCACCAAAAGCAGCCACCGGCAAAGACCGCCGCCGCTTCCCCCGCCTGAGGCGGTGAGGCGAGTGTGGTCGGAGGCGAGGCCTCGCTTCCCTGACAGCCCAAGAGCAACAGCGTCAAAAGCGTCCTCATTGGTCCGCCTCCGCGGCCTTGAAGTCGAGCGCCGTACCGTTCACGCAGAATCGTTCTCCGGTGGGCGGCGGCCCGTCCTGGAACACGTGTCCCAGGTGCCCTCTGCAGCGGGTACAGATGATCTCTGTTCGGGTCATCCACAGCGAGCGGTCCTCTTCTCGGCCTACAGCCCCGGCCTTGAGGGCCTGGTAGAAGCTCGGCCAACCGGTGCCAGACTTAAACTTGTGCTCCGAGGAAAACAGCGCCTGCCCACAGCCTGCGCAGTGGTAAGTCCCCTGGGCCTTTGAGTCCCAATACTTACCCGTGAACGCCCGCTCCGTTCCCTTCTCACGGAGGACGTGAAACTCTTCCTTGGACAGCACGCTGCGCCACTCCGCTTCCGTCTTCGTCCACTCCGATCCGGCATTGGGTGCCTCTGCATACACCGCGCCGACGCCGAACAGTAGCCCTATCCACATACCCAAGCCTCCAAGGAAGAAATGACTGCCCTCTCCGCAGTATTCCCGGCTTAGGCTGGCTTCCGCCACACGCTCGCGAGCCAAGGCTGCTGATCGCGTGGGAGACCTTCCGGTCGGTAGTAGTGACGAAGCTTCTCGAACCCGGCGGCTTGCATCCTCTGGCTCCATGCATCGAGGTTGTGATAAGCGCTGTACCGGGGACCATTCCAGCCCTCGATGTTGTCGCCTCTGGGGTTGGACGAGAAGAATGCTCCCCCTGGCTTTAGGCTCCGGGCAAGCTCGGCCAGAACACGATCGAGGGCTTGGGTCGGGACATGAAAAATCGTCGCATTGCAGAAGATCCCGTCGAAGGTCTCGTCCGGTAGGCTCAAGCCGAGGAAGTCCTGGTTGAGGACGGTGGCACCTGAATGAGCGCGCGCCATCTCGCAGAAGGTCGACGACCCCTCAAGGCCCACAGGTTCATGGCCGAGGGCCTTGAAGGTCGCGAGGTCTCGCCCCGGCCCGCACCCAAAGTCCAAGATGCGATGAGGGCCCGGACCGGGAATGGCATCGAGCAGCGCTGCGATGTTCTGGGAGACATCGTGATCGCGGGTACCCTCCCAAAACTCCGAGGCCCGACCGTCGTAGTACCCGATGGTCGACTGACTCACCTCCGCCAGATCTAGTTCATCACTCACGGTGCGCCCTCTTCTTCGGCGATGACCATAGCCCGGGACTCTCCCGGGCTCACGCCCACGCCTGTTCGCTCAAGAAATTTCCGTCTCACCAGCGGGGGATAGGATAGCTGCCAGCCCATGCGACTCTCCGACCACCTCCGCCACCTCGGCTTCTCCAGCAGCGACGCCAAGCGCGCCATGCAGACCGGTCGCGTACGGTTCCACGGGATCCCCACGTCTGATGCCGGCCGAGAGATTCAGCCCTTTCAAGTAGAGGTCCTCAAAGAAGGCCCCAAGCTGACGCCAGGCCGTGATCTCTTCATTGTGCATCGCGATGAACACCTGGTGGTGGCGTGGAAACCCGCGGGGATGCTGAGTGTGCAGGCGGGACGCTCCGGTGGTCACCTGAACGTGATCGGACTGCTGGGCAAGCTCCTGGGCTCCCCCGTCCTGCCGGTTCACCGGCTCGACCAAGACACCTCCGGGCTCATGATGGCGGCACGGACACCCTCTGCGCAGAGCCACCTCAAGGCGCAGCTCGAGGTTCACAGCGTGGAGCGAGCCTACGTCGCCCTCGTCCAGGGTCGTCCACCAGGACCCGAGTGGGTCGTCAGCAATCACCTCGTCCAAGACCGCGGAGATGGTCTTCGCGGGAGCGCTTCATCGCCTCTGCCTCCCGACGCAAAGCGCGCGAAGACGCGCTTCAAGAGCCTGGAGCGTATCGGAAAGCGAATCAACCTCGTCGAGGCCAGGCTGGAGACGGGCCGGACACACCAGGTTCGAATTCATCTCTCCGAAGCCGGCATGCCCATCCTGGGGGACACCCGCTACGGCACCCTCTCGACCCAGCGGATGGCGCCCCGTCTCGCGCTGCATGCGGCCGTGCTGGGACTCGAGCACCCTGCATCCGGCGAGCCGCTGCGCTTCACCTGCGGACTGCCCGACGATCTGGAGCAGACCCGACGCTCGCTCCTCCACGCCGCCACGCATCCCGTGAAGAAGCGAACCAAAC
>CAZKOI010000471.1:0-2639 GCA_964554315.1 uncultured Enterobacterales bacterium
CGAGCCGCCTCCACGCCGTCCGACACACACACGCCGAGGGCATGTGCCCGACCCTCTCCCGCCAAGACTGCTCGAGGGATGGCGCCGCCATCCACAAGTGCCACGGCCAGCGCATCAGCCAGCGCCTCGCGGTCAAGTCCGAGGAGACGTCCAGCGGTCGCGGCCGCCGCCACTCTTGGCACCCAACCCGCGGAGCCACCGTGGTGCGGTCCCAGCAATAGGGCCGCACCCACCCGACCACCAATCTCGTTTCCAACAACCGCTGCGGTGATGACGTCCGCAACGGTTCGACCCTTGGCCAGCGCCAATGCCGCAGCGATGGAGCCAACCCCTGCATACCCCCCGAGGAGGTGATCCAGTCGGTCCACGCTGGCGGCCATGCTGGCATGAACGCGAGCAGCCATGGCTGGGCTGGTCGTTCCGCCTCCCTTTAGCGGTGCTGCACCCCGTCTCGGGGCCATCTTTTTCACCGCCAACCAGGGGCCTTCTGCAGCCGCACCATCGATTGATGCCGCCATGTGCAGGAGCTGGAGCCGAACGCGCAAGCGCACGGTATCAGGTACCGCTTCATCTCGAAGGCCTGCTGCAAAGTCCGCCAACTGCTCAACAAAGGTCGCCATCAAAAACTCACCGAGAATTGTGCACCCATCGACCAGAGGTATCCGCCAATGGGTACTGACTCTCCGTTAACCGGCGCCCCCGCCTGCACAACCTGATCCGCTTCTGCAGTCAATGAACCTTCCGCCAGCTGTTGACGAGAAACGAAAAAGTCCCAAGCGACAGGTCCGGGAACCAGACCGAGGGGATCGCTGTGGGTCAGGCCGAAGCCTCCTGAAAAGAGCAGCCGGTCTGCATCGAGAAATTTTGTGCCCGACGATTGCGAAACAAGCGGACTCGGAATGTGTGCGAAGCCGAGCCTCACCACGGGCTCTATGGTCCCCGCACGTCCCCCAGCATCGAAGGAAGGCAGCGGTACGTCTGCACCGGTGTGAACCGACATCGTGTTCTGGAACGTTGCTGAGAACTGGTTCGCGTCTTGGATGAGGTCTTCATCCACTTGAAACACCTGACTGCGAATCGCGGAATCCGAGACCTGCGCCACGTTCACCTGCATGGCCTCCCATCGAGTGTGGTGCACATCGACGTAAAACAAGGGCCCGCTCTTTCGACGGTAGGCAACGCCGAGGCTCCATCTTTCCGGCACGTAATGATCGAAAATGCTGAGCTCAACCGGCATGACCAGCGCGAGCTTTGCGTCGTCGAGATCACCCACGCCGGTGAGGCCCCCGTTGAGCTGGAGATCAATGTCCGCGTTCACCGGAATTCCGCTCGATGCCCGCCAAGTCAGACCGAGTTCGAGTCCATCGAGCGGAGGGAGCATCGCTCCAGCCTGCCAGTGAATGCCCGCAACCGGCACAAATCGGGGAACGAGATCGAGCGTCATCTCATGGACATCAATTCGAACGTAATCAATGATGTCGTCGGCACTATCATCGGCCTCCTCCGCGCCACCGACAGCGAGATCAATGGTCCCGTTGATGCGGTAGCGAGCCTTGGCGATGAGCTCTGTTCCGAGTCCGACGCTCAGGCCCTTGTACACCTCCGCGCCCAAGCCAAGGCCGAGCTCGACACGCTGGGTCTGGTTGCCGTACATCACCCAAGACGGCAAGGCTGGCTCCGTTGTGCGAAGCCTCAATATCTGCGCACTGGGAAAGAAAGCGTTGAGTGCAATACCCACTTTGCTGCCGATGTTGCGCCCTATGGTCAGCGTGATGCCATCCGAGCTTGGGCGCTCAGCAGGCAGCTGCAACCCTCCGTCAGTCTCATCCACATACCCGTCTCGGTTGGTGTCCCAGTACACCGGTGGAGGCTGGGGAAAGCGACCTCTGAAAACACCGTAGCCGACGCTCGCCTCGGCCCACTCAAGCCGCTGGAGCAGGGCGGGGTTTCGAAACACCGTCTTCGCACCATCCGGGACTGCAACACCGCCGCTTCCTCGGCCAATCGACTCCGCACCAAAGCCGAACACATCCACAGTGCCTGCTTCGGCGAGATGACACACTGCGAGCACCCAGCCCCAGAGGCTCATGAGGCGTAGCCCAACTCGGGAATCGGTAGCAGGGCGCGGTTTTGTAAGGCGGCGATGAGCTCTTCCGCCGTGGCCTCAGGCATGGCCTCCGCTAGGCAGGCAACCATGCCTGCGACACGAGCGGTGGCCACCTCCGGCCCGCTGTAGAACGGGTCCAGACCTCCAGACGCATCATACCCGTACGCCATAAACTTTCCGGACAAGCTCCCCCACTCTGCGGGCCTAAACCGAGATTGGTCAAAGTAAAAGAGCCGGTCGACGCCGCAGTCTGGATGGCTAGCGACGCCCACGGTCTCTGGCAGATCCGCAGGGTACGCTCGCTCCCCCTTGGGGTGGGCTGCGGCGAGCACTACCGCTCCAGCTTGGACCGCCAGCGCGGCCGTGTCACGAAGAAGAAGCGCCTTTCCCATGTTTGGGGTACCCATCGATAGGTTGATGACACGGGCACCGTTCCTGTAGGCCATCTCGATACCCGCAGCCATGAGATCGGCGGTCGTACGCAGGCCCTCATCCATGATGCGAATGGCCACAATCTCGACGTCTGGGGCCG
>CAZKOI010000472.1:0-2637 GCA_964554315.1 uncultured Enterobacterales bacterium
CCGATGCCGACGCTGACGCCGATGCCGACGCTGACGCCGATGCCGACGCTGACGCTGACGCTGACGCTGACACCGGAAGCGCCCCATAGGCCGTACGCGTCTCGAAAACTACAGCGCCGGGCACCAGCCCGGCGCTTTTTTTCCTTGACGCGCTACATTCTGCTGGTTTCTTCGAATAGCGCGGTCGCCCATGCGTTACGGGATGCTGTCCCAATAATGGAGGAGGACACCATGAAGACTGCTTTTGTATTCACCACAGCGCTGCTGGCCATCGGCTGCGGTAAGGACCAAAACGCCTGCGAGGAGCTCGCGGAGGAGATGTGCGCCTGCTTGGAGGTGGAGGAGTGTGACACTTCTTCTGCCGCGGATGCTACGGACGAACAAATCGATGCATGTCAGGTCATGCTCGATGCCGGTGATGTCTGTGGCGGCGAATTCGACACCGGTATGTAGACCATTGGTCATGCTCTTTTGCGCCCGGTCTCTACCTGCAGAGACCGGGCGCTTCGTTATGGAGGCCGGTAGCTAGGAAGGTGTGCCTAACCTTCGGGGTTCCTGACGGACGGGTGACTCGCCATCGGCTTGTGCCTGTGCGAACGCTCGAAAAAAAACATCGACGACAGTCGGCCAAAACTACGCTACTAATCCTCCAAACCGTGCCCAAGTGGGCGCTTGAGTAAATCCCATGACCAAGACCCTCTCCCTTGTCCTTCTCGGCGCATCCTTCGCAACTGGCTGTGGGAAGAGCGCGTGTGAGGAGCTCGAGGAAAAGCAATGTGACTGCCACGATGAGATTTGTGACGAGGCAGAGCTGCAAGACACCAACAAGGAGTCCGAGGAAGTCTGTGAGGAGGCTCTCGCGAACTGGGACTGCGAAGAGGAAATGGCTAATCGAGGCCTCGAGCCCTTCGAGGGCGTCGACTAGGGAGTAGTGCCGGCCTTGACTGGCTCATTCGCGGGCACCCAGCGGTCGTACTTGCTCTCGGGGCCTTGTCCTGCAAAGAACTGAACCGCCCTGACGGGTATCTCCCCCGTTACTTCAAAACTCACCTCGGCATTCGCCGGCATGAAGACGGCCCATCCAGGCAGTACCGCAGTGGTCACGCCGTCGATGGTCATCTCTCCTCTGCCTTCAATGATGAATATGTACTCTTCTGTGGTATCCCGATGTACAGGAACCTTGGCGCCGGGCTGTATCTCGAGCACACCGAAGAAGGCCTGCTTCGCTCCCTCTGGTGCGCCCGCAATTCGCCAAACGGTGGTCGATCCGCTCGGCGCCTGGCGTGCCTCACCTTGGGTGTAGGGCTTCACCGTCGGCGAGCTGTCAGCCCAGGCTGAGAGAGCCAAAAAGAACATGATGGTGGTCATCGCTACGCGCTCCTGTCCCGTCCGTCTGCGGACTCAGAATGTTGCAATCTCGATGATTGATGCCGAGACTATGCCGTCGGGCCCGGAGCCACTGCTCGACTCCGTCTGCGCCACGATCTGGCCACTGAGAGCGCCCTCGATCCACTCTGCAAGCAGTGCTGACTGGATGCTGTCATAGGGCTCGCTTACCCAGCTTGCAGGGTTGAACAGGATGTCTGGCCGGTCAAGGGAGACCGCAGCCTGGGCGCTACCCTGCGCGGAGCTGGTGATGACCAGGTCTTCCTCAAAGTTGAGCTGTCCATCAACCGTGATGATCTGCGCACGCGTTGCCATTTGGAGTACATCTGTGCACGCTATCTCGATGGTGGCGCCCCCAGAGGACGGGACCTCCATATCGACGACCACAGCCTCTGATGCGCCGCTGATGTTGAGCGACAAGCCTGTGGTGGCCCCGTTCATCCACGTGAGTGTCTTGGAGTGTGCGCCGACGACCATGGTCGCCACGTCGGACGGAGTGTACCCTCCGACGTCCTCATCAAAGGTCACGCTGCGAACGTCCACAGCCTCGCAGCCTCCGCCGGTCTCGTGGGCGGCCAGGTCGCCCGGCGGGCCCGCCGTGTCGCCGAGCTTGGGCGCCACGCATCCCCCCGCTAGGGCCCCGAATAACATCCACATACTGCTCCCTCATCGCTGCCTCAGTGTGGCGCGACCACCGTGGTTTTTCTAGGCCGATCGAGCGGTAACGGCCAGAGTGATCCCGGGCTCCACGGGGGTCGAAATCGGTCTCTATCAGGGAAACAGGCCATCCCAGACTTGAGGCAACACCTGACCCAGCGAAGCCTTAAAGACCGCATAAAACGAGTTATAAAGCGGGCTTTTCATTGATCTTAACCCACAGCTTTTGTAGAGTGCCTCGCAGAAACCTTCTCAATGGCGGTTCACCCTCATGTCCAGATTTCCTTCAATTCTTCTCTTCTTGATCGGCACGACCGCGTGTCGATCAGACAACGAGCTCAGCAAGCTCACCGGCAACGACCCTGGCCCGGAGACGGACTCTGCTGCCGGTGAGACGACGGGTCTCGACACAGGTGAAGTCATCGAAACCGATACAGGTTCGACGGCCTCGTCCGACAACACCCCCCCGCAGGCGAGTGTCCGTCTGGGGCCTTCCGAGGCATTCACAACGACAGTCTTGGTCGCTGAAGGCTCGATGAGTGATGAGGACGGAGACGATCTCTCGGTGAACTACGCCTTCACCGTAGACGGTGC
>CAZKOI010000473.1:0-2631 GCA_964554315.1 uncultured Enterobacterales bacterium
AACGATGAAGTCCGCCCATCTCCTGTATCTGGCCGTGGCCGGGCCGAACCCACAGGTGGTAGGCGTTGCAGAGCAGGATTTCAACACCAGCTGCCTCCAACTCGGTCGGAACCAAGCCCTTCACCGTGCCCTTGGTACCGACCGGCATGAAGGCCGGTGTCTGCACATCGCCGTGAGGCGTCGAAAGAACGCCCGCGCGTGCCTCGCCACACTGTGCCGTCACGCTGAAGCTCAAAACGCTCATCTCTCTCCCCGCGTCAGGAACATGGCATCTCCGTAGCTGTAGAACCGAAAGCCCTCTCGGACCGCCGTCGCATAGCCTGTCAGCACCTCATCACGCCCGCCGAACGCACAAACCAGCATCAGCAACGAAGATCGAGGCAGGTGGAAGTTGGTGAGCAGCGCATCCACCACTCGGAATTCAAAGCCAGGCTGAATGAACAGGCTTGTTTCACCCCAACCCGCGCGGACCTGTCCGTCGGTCGATGCCGCACTCTCGAGCGTTCGAGTGACCGTGGTGCCCACCGCAACGACCCTCGACCCACGCTCACGAGCGCGACCTATGGCCGCTGCCGTCTCCAACGGCACCCGATACCGCTCTCGATGCAAGCGCCCCCGATCGAGGTCTGCCGAACGAAGGTTTCGAAAGGTCCCTGCTCCGACATGTAAGGTGATCCGACAAACCTCGACGCCCCGACCCTCGAGTCGCTCAACGAGGCGATTGGATAAGTGAAGGCTCGCCGTCGGCGCGGCAACGGCCCCTGGCTCCGTCGCAAAGATGGTCTGGTAGCGGTGCTCATCGTCCGAATCCGCCTCCCGCTCCAAGTAGGGTGGCAGCGGAATGTGCCCGCAGGCGGCCATGACCTCTAGGGCGTCGTCTTCAAGGCTCACCCACCTCTCGCCGCCGTCCGCGACATCACCAACGATGAGGCGGTGGCGGGACGTCGCCCCCGTTGGGTCGAGAAGCGCCAACTCCTCACCGACGCGTATCTTTCGACCGGGCTTAACCAGAGCACGTACCGGACCCGGGCCTGCACCAAGCAACAACACCTCCACTCGTCCGCCGCTCTGCCTCACGGCGTGTAACCGCGCACTCAAGACGCGCGTGTCGTTGACGACTAAGACATCGCCAGGCTGCAGCATGGCGTCCAGCGCGGCGACCCTTGTGGCAAGCCAGCGTCCTCCCTGTCTTGCCAACAATCGACCCCCGTCGCGGTCCGCGGGCGGCGTACGCGCAATCTGACCCGCCGGGAGCAAAAAGTCATAGGGATCGAGCCGAGGATCCGGGTCGCTCATCTCAGGACCGTTCGGCCTTCGTCTCCGCCTCAGCGGCCTCGGCCGCAGACAGGCGAGTGACCTTGACGTCGCGCGGTGCGTCGACACAGAGCCGAACCCAGTTTCCCTTGATTCGCTTGACGTGTATCCGAACATCCGGTCCGATCTCCAGCACTTCTCCTTCCTTGTGGGTAAGGACCAACAAGGGCACCTCCAACTTCGAGGCGGCCTCCTAACCCACAGTTGAATATGGAGGGGAACCAAGAGGTCTTCCATGTCTGATCGCGTTCGAACAATTCGCCGAAAAAAGGGTGAGCCTGCACCCGCGTCTACTGCTGAACCCGTCACGCCTAGCGTGGACGCGGAGCCCACGGACCCCACGCCAGCGCCCACTGCGTACGTCAGCAAGCCCGTCCAAGAGGGTCCTCGCATCGACGCGGCAGCGCTCGAGGCTGAAGCCAAGGCCCTCGGCGCAGAGGGGCTCGCTGCATTGATGAGCAGTGGTGCGCCTCGAGATCCCGAACCCGGTCAGCAGGTGACAGGGACGGTAGCATCCATCACAGGCTCCACGATCTACGTGAACATCGGTGCCAAGTCAGAGGGCGCCATTGAGCGGTCGGCGATGGCAGATCCTGACTCCGTCAAGGTCGGCGACACCATCTCGGCCTACGTCGTGCGAGTCAGCAGCCTCGGGATCAAGCTGGCCGAGAAGCTCTCAACCGCGGGATCTCGCGAGATGTTGGAGGAAGCGTTCCTCGGTCGGATCCCTGTTGAAGGAAAGGTTGAGGGCCGAAACCCAGGCGGCTTCAACGTGTATGTAGGCGGACTCAAGGCATTCTGCCCAACGTCGCAGATGTCCAAGCACCCCTCCGACGACCTCGACAGCTTTGTCGGTGAGACGCTCGTATTCATCGTCACCGAGTTCAAGGAGAGAGACATCGTTGTCAGCCGTCGCGCGTACCTCGAAGCCGAGGCGAGCGAGACTGCGACAAAGACGTGGGACAAGCTCAAGGTCGGCGATGAGCTCGAGGGTACTGTGGCAAGCGCCCAAGAATTTGGAGTTTTTATCGAGCTCGGTGGCATTCAGGGGCTCCTCCACAAGAGTGAGTTTGGGCAAGGAGCAGACGTCACGCTGCCGGCCCCAGGCGACACCATTGCCGTAAGGATCAAGAGCATCGACCGCGCGAAAGAGCGGGTGAGTCTCGGACTCAAGGACGAGACGGCCAACCCATGGAGCGCCGTCGGGACAGATTTCTTGGAGGGAGAGGCCTACTCCGGCACCGTCACTCGGATCACGGATTTCGGTGCCTTCGTCAAGCTGGCTGAAGGTGTCGAAGGACTCGTTCATGTCTCCCA
>CAZKOI010000474.1:0-2627 GCA_964554315.1 uncultured Enterobacterales bacterium
GGAGAGCCGAGCCATCACCGTCCTGAGCGCCGCCTCCCCGCTCGCACGCCAGCTGCGGCACGCTGAGCCAGGCGAGGTCCTGGAGGTCGACATGGGACCGCGTGTGGTGGAGGCTCACCTGACTCGGATCGATTGAGCCATTGCGATCGACCCGACAGAGCGATCTGCTGACCTCTTCGGGGCGAGGATCTTTGCCCGAAAGTCCTCTGACGTCTGGTACGCTGAGAGGGAATCTAAGGGCGTGTGTGGGTTTGATTGAACAAAATGATTTGGTTTTGAACCAGTTTTGAGCAAGAATAGCCCTACAGGGAGGCGCCAATGACCCGACAACTGCTGCTGATCATGGCTGTGGGTTGCACCGAGTACGCCGTGGTAAAGCCATCAAGCGAGAATGACGCCGCCCCAGAGGTCGACACCGCGGACGACGAGGTCGACATTGACACCGACGGCGGAATACCGGATGACGGAGCAGACGCAGGGCCACCGCCGGCGCCGGACGACACGGGAGAGCCTCCACCGGCACCCACGGACACTGCGACGCCGATACCTGAGGACTGCCCGGAGCTAAGCACTGACGCGTCCATCCCGGTGGATGCGGGCTGCACGGCGGAGCCGGTGACCGGCGAGCTCGGCGCCTGGGTCGAGTGGGAGATGAGCAGCTTTGACGAGTCTCCGGAGTACGATGAGATGGTGACCGCTCCCATCGTCGGACAGCTCACCGATGACAACGGCGACGGACTGTTGGATGAGTTCGACATTCCTGACATCATCGCCACCTTTGACGACAACGAGCCGGACGAGTCCAAGATGGGCATCATCCGTCGGATAAGCGGGAACGGCTACGATAGCGAGGTCATCATCGAGCCATGGGTCGACTCGGGTGAGGTTTGGGGCCCGTACCGCTACGGCACATCGGCCATCGGCGACGTGGACAATGATGGCCGCCCCGATATCGTGGCCGTCATCGCCGGCCCCCCCACGGCTCCCGATGGCCCTGGACCTGACGGCCCCCCCGGTGGAGGCCCGCCCCCACCGGAGCCTGAAGACCACCCCATTGGGCCGCCGCCGCCGCCCACCGTGCCCCTGCCCGGCGCACCGGGCTACGACTTCACCTGCCACGTCGGCGCATTCGAGACAGACGGAACCCTCAAGTGGCTGTACTCCGGTTCGTTCATTCAGTGTGGCGGACACGCCATCGCGCTCGCCGACCTCGATGGCGATGACACCGTCGAGGTGGTCCTCGGAAAGGTCATCGTCAATGGGGAGGACGGAACCCTGCAGGGCCAAGGATGGGAAGGCGACGCATCCTACGGCGGGGCCTACGTCGACCTCGGTCAGATTCCGGCGATTGGCGACATCGACGGCGATGGGGAGCAGGAGATCTTGGCCGGCAACTCCATCTACAATGCAGACGGCGATGAGCTCTGCAGCCTCATGGAGCCCACCAAGGACGGCTTCACGGCCATCGCTGACCTCGACATGGACGGTGACGGTGAGATCGTGATGGTCTGGAACCACAAGATCACCATCATCAACGAGCACTGCCATGAGACGGCCGAGTGGCCCATGGTTGGGGAAGGCACCGGCGGCCCGCCGACCATCGCCGACTTTGATGGTGACGGCGAGCCTGAGATTGGTGTCGCGAGCGCGCTGCACTACTGCGTCTATGAACCCACCGGTGCTCTCCTCTGGGCCTTCGGAACCACCGATGAGTCCAGCCATGCGACGGGCTCGACCGTCTTCGACTTCGAGGGTGACGGACGGCCGGAGGTGGTCTATGGCGACGAGGTGGCCCTCTGGGTGCTCGATGGACCGACCGGTGCCGTGCGCTACTCCAGCACCATGCACACGTCTCGGACCCTGCACGAGTATCCGGTCGTCGTGGACGTGGATGGAGACGGCTACCCTGAGATTGTCGTTCCAAACGGCGGCGGACACCACGATGACCCGCAGACGGGCCTGTTTGTCTTGGGCTCCACCGAGCCCCGTGGCTGGCTGGGAGGACGTCAGGTGTGGAACCAGCACGCCTACAACGTCGTGAACATCAACGATGACCTCAGCATCCCCTCATCCCCGGAGCCCAACTGGCCCTACCACAACAACTTTCGGTCTGGAGACGTCAACCCGGTCTACGGTAACGACTCACCGGACGCAGTCCCTCTGGTCGATGCGTGCTCGTGGGAGTGTGACGACGGTCATCTGCTGCTTCAGGTGCGACTGGGCAATGCCGGCACGGCAACCCTTCGGCATGACATGAAGCTCACCGTCTACGATGCCGAGACAGACGACATCTTGGCCATGGAGACGGTCAGTCCGCCGCTGGAACCCGGCGAGGCCTCCTCGGCCTTTGACTACGCGTTCCCCGCCGACTGGGTCGGTGAGGACGGCATCTTGATTGTGGTGGACGATGCCGACGGTGTGGAGTCGGTGAGAGAGTGCGACGAGGACAACAATGAGGTTCTTCTCGCTGAAGCGACCTGTCTATAGTCATCGCCAGCCCCTCGCGACTGGTGTAGTCTAAACCCATGCTTCGAACCCTCTGTATCGTTCTGGTCAGCACTGCCCTCAGCGGCTGTTCAACGGACAAGGGTCCGGCCGCCGATCCCAGCAGCGATGAGGGCGCGCCC
>CAZKOI010000475.1:0-2621 GCA_964554315.1 uncultured Enterobacterales bacterium
TCACACCCGCGCTGGCCACGGTGAGGCCACCGGGACCGGCAAGGCTAGAGATAACGGCCACCTCATACGTACCGAGTCCCCCAGGGAGAATAATCCCGACGAGAATCGCTAGGCTCCCCGTTCCTTGCGCAAGCATGGCGCCCAGGATGGATGGGGTGCTGCTGAGAGCGACCCCGACCATGATGATCGCTGAGAGCTGAACGCCCTGAATCACCACGCTCCAGCCAAAGACCTTGAGCCACGTGAGGGCCGAGGCTCGACCGACATCTCCGAGCGCCCGAACCATGACCTGGGCCGACCCGAGCAGACGGCCCGCCCGACCCCTCTGAAGGGCGTCAGAGAGCCAACGCATCCAAGCGGGCATCGCCGAGAGGAGACCTATGCCGAGCCCCGCGGCGCAGACCATCGCCGCCCCCGTCAGCAAGACCTCGCCCAGCGCGCTGCTTACTTCCACAAACGGCAGCGTGAGCAAGGCCATGACAGCGGCCGATGAGAGCCCCACCAGTCGGGCATGCAAGGCGGCCGCAAGGCCCGTCGAGAAGGCGATGCCGTGCCGCTTCTTCAGCGCTGCCACGGCCGCCAGCTCGCCGACAGGTCCCGGGAGCATAAGAGAGAACACGCTGGCACCGAAAAACAGAGAGCCCACACGCCAGGGCTCCCGGTGCGCCGAGGTGTCGCCCGGGAGCATGGCCAAAAATCGTGGCCCCACCAAGACATTGCCCAGTACGAATGCACCGATCGCACCGGCAAACCAGGCCCAACTCATCTGCCTCAGAACGGGCCACGGATCGACCTCTGTGAACATTCTGATCGCGCCCACCCCCACGGCCAAGGCAAGCACCGTGCCCACAACGACGGCGACACCCAACCTCCAGAAAAGCCTCTTGGTCGAGGTCATTCCGAATCCTCGACCTCGACAGGGGTGCCTGCCCTTCGCAGAATGGCGCTAACAGCGGAGAGCAGCCAGGCGGGCATGCCTCGATGTCTTCGAATCACGATTCGCTGAACGGAGCCCGAGGCGTGGAGGTCTCGACAGAGCCCCACGGCCTGACCCGGCCCGGGTGGCGCTGCACGTGAGAAGTCGAGGACGACATCTATCGCACCGCCCCAAGCCTCAGCGAGCACATCCGTCGCGCTCACAAACGATCGTCGATAGTCGGAATCAGGGGTGGAGCATGCGACCACCCGAAGGCGTCTAGCCCCCTCTCTGAAGGCGACATCTTTGCCGATTCGGAAGATTTCGCCGGTGGCGCCCTCACGATCGATCCATGTCACCCGTTTGTCTTGCTCTGTGCCCATCGTGTTCAGCCTAGCACTTGACGACCTCATCGCCCTGGGAAAGGATGACCCCAACGGAGTGACCATGAGACCCACACTTTTTCTTCTCATCGCGCTGGCTGGATGCCAAGAACCCTGCAAGGACGGCTATGGTCGGGCTGCAGACGATCTCTGCTATCCCCTCGCCGAGGACCCTTGCGGCGACGGTGAGGCGCGCACCGACGACGGAGAGTGTGTCGACATCTCAGGACTCGACGCCGATGCCGATGCCGATGCTGATGCCGATGCGGACGCCGATGCGGACGCCGATGCGGACGCCGATGCGGATGCCGACGCCGACGCCGACGCCGACGCCGACGCTGATGCGGACGTCGATGCCGACGCGGACGCCGATGGTGGGCCGGTGCCAAGCTCGGGCTTTGAGGGCCGGATCAGCATGGAAGACGGCTCAGAGATGCCCGGCGGGACCAACATCTTCATCCTGACCTGGGCCGTCGCCGACATCGACGCAGCGACCGGGCTTCCGCTTGAGGGGGCCGAGCCGTTCAACACCAGCAATGTGTCGCCGGTCGAGGATGCGCTGAACATGCCCTACAACCTCATGCTGGACGGGCTCTCCGACGAGGACGCTGACTACCGCGTGACGGCCCACGTGACCGAGAGCATCGACGACATTTCCACCGCACCAACCGGTGTCGCACCCGAGGACCTCGGGGACGTCCTCACGCTCTCGAGCGGTGTGTGGATCGAGGACGTAGACATCTTGATCTACGCCGCCGAGTAGCCTACCAGTCCGGCTGTGAGATTCGTCGGACGACCGCGTGATCGCGGTCGGTAAAGACCAGGTCACCGTTGCGGTCGTAGAGCAGATCAAAGGGCTCGCCGAGGCTGGCTCCCTCGGCGTCCTGGGGCTCTGCATCGTAGCTGCCCGCGCCTCGGCCACAGACAGTCTCCATCGTTCCGTCCGCCAGCTCGGCCCGAATGACTCCATTGCCGGAGTCCGCGATGACCATCCGTCCGTCTACCCCAAAGGTAAAACGAGAGGGACGGTTGAGCTTTGACTCCTCGAGGCTTGCTCCATCGCCGTACCCCGGCTGGTCGTTGATCCCGGCGAGGCGCGTGACATCGCCCGTCTCCACGTCGATGTGGACAATCCGGTGCCGGCCCGCGTCCGCGAGGTAGAGCTCGCCCTCGAACCAGACCAGACCTTGGGGGTTTGAGAGTCGGTTCTCCTCGGCACCCGGAGCGTCCGATGTAGAGGAGAGCGGGAATCCGTCGGTGTCTGCGCCTGCAATGATGGACACCTCGCCGCCGCGCCAGTCGTAGCCAGACGGGTCATTCTC
>CAZKOI010000476.1:0-2606 GCA_964554315.1 uncultured Enterobacterales bacterium
GCGCCAGCCATCGGGGACTTCAACCTTGATGGCCGACCGGACCTAGTACGGTCTGGTGGTGGTCAGGTCATGGTCACCATGAACGACGGTACCCTCTTGTGGTCAGTCCCGACGGCAGGAGGAGGCAGTGCAGGCGCGCCCACTGTTGCAGACTTCGATGGAGACGGCCTCCCAGAGGTCGGGGTGGCGGACCTCAGCCGATATACGGCCTATGACACCGACGGGACCATGATGTGGTCGAACGAGGTGTCGGACTACTCCAGCTCTCGAACCGGCTCATCGGTCTTTGACTTTGAGGGTGATGGCTCGGCGGAGATTGTCTACGCTGACGAACACACCTTGTGGGTCTTCGATGGAAGCACGGGTGAGGTCCGGATGTCTCAAGGGGGACACGCCTCCGGAACCTTGATGGAGTACCCCCTCATCGCCGACGTCGATGGTGACGGGTCAACTGAGATTGTTCTGGCCAGCAACAACTACGCGTTCTCGGGTTGGACCGGCATCACCGTGATCGGGGATGCCGACGACAGCTGGGCACCTGCACGGAAGATCTGGAACCAGTATGCCTACCACATCACCAACGTTGACGAGAACGGTCGAATCCCAGCTGTGCAGACCAAGAACTGGTTGACCTGGAACAACTTTCGAACCGGCGGCACAGAGCTGGGGCCAGCAAACTGGCAGCCCGACCTGTCTGCCGCACCTCCCGAGATCTGCCTGGACGTGTGTGAGGCGGGCGAGGTCACTGCATTCCTGCCGGTAATCAACAGTGGCCTGATTCGCGCCGAGGACGTCATCGTCGTTCTCGAGCGATCCGATGGGACTCAGATTGATGTCAAGAGTATTCCCGTTGTGGGTGACGGCGTGGGCTGGATCTTAGGCCCTCTTCACATCTACCGGGACCAGTGGGGCGAGGAAGACCTCTTGGCGTTTGTTGACTGGCCCGACAACGTCGACGAGTGCAACGAGACCAACAACGTGATCAACATGGGGATGTGGCCCTGCGATTAACGGGAGATGGCCTCGCGGAGGGCATCCGAGAGATCCGGCAAGCTCCATGAGAAGCCCGTCTCCTGCAGGGCTTTGGGGACCACCTTCTTGCTTGAGAGTACTTCCTGCGCAAACGTCCCAAGCACCATCTTCAGCGCAAATGCTGGCGCGGGCATAAACGACGGACGTCCGACCAACGAGCTAAGCGCACGCTGGAAGTCCGCTTGGCGAACGGCCTCTGGCGCCACCACGTTGACCGGTCCCGACACCTCACCCGAGTCGAGCGCGTGACAGATAGCATTGACGGCATCATCTCGATGGACCCAGCTCCACCACTGACGCCCAGAGCCCAAGGGACCGGCAATGCCGAGCTTCGTCGGCAATAGCATCGCATCGAGCGCACCACCCCCGTCACCGAGAATGATCCCAAAACGTAAAATGGCCGCTCTACACCCTGCCTGCTGAGCCAAGAGAGCTTCTCGCTCCCACTCCACGCACACATCGGCGAAGAAGTCGTCACCCGCCGGGGCCTCCTCCGTCAGCAAATCCTCGCCGCCCTCCCCGTAAAAGCCGATGCCCGACGCGCTCAAGAAAACGCTTGGCGGCGTCGGTGCAGCAGCCACCGCATCGACGAGGAGCCTTGTTGTGCGCACTCGGCTATCCTTTACAGCGACTGCTTTGGCCTTGTTCCAGCGGCCCTGGACCGTCTCTCCAGCCAAGTGAACGACGGCGTCCACGCCCGCCGCAATGGTATCGGTCACGTCGTCCCAATGGATGACCTTCACACCATCGAGACCGCGCTCAGCCGCCTCGGGTCGACGTGAGATCGCGATGACCTCAGCGCCTCGCGCCCGGAGCACGCCGACTAGTCGCGAACCTACGAACCCACTTGCTCCGCTCACCAAAACTCGCAAAATCACACCTGGTCTAAAGTTATTCAATACATTAACCCCATCGCCATGAAAGGCTTGCTACTTCTCCAACTGGGCACCCCCGACGAACCCAAGGTTCCGGCCGTTCGCCGCTACCTGCGTGAGTTCCTCTCCGACCCCATGGTGATCGACATCAACCCCGTTGGTCGATGGGCCTTGCTCAATCTGATCATTCTGCCATTCAGGCCAGCAAAGTCGGCCGAGGCGTACGGCAAGATTTGGACGCCTGAAGGGTCACCGCTACGGATTCACAGTGAGGCTATGGTCGAGGCGCTGCAGAAGTCACTGGGCAGCGACTACAAGGTCGCCCTAGGGATGCGCTACGGTTCAGGGTCTGTCGCCGACGCCCTAGAGGTCCTGGACGAAGCTGGAGTCACCGAGATTACGGTCCTGCCCATGTACCCTCAGTACGCCATGTCATCGACAGGCACCGCACTCGCCGAGCTGTATGAGGTGGCCGGTCAGCGACCCGTCGTGCCTCCCCTCAAGGTCATTCCTGACTTCTATGACCATCCCGATTACCTCGAAGTGGTCAGCCGCTCTATCGGCGCACACCGTGACGAATTCAATCCTGATCACGTGCTCTTCAGCTACCACGGGCTTCCCGAGCGCCATGTCGTGAAGTCAGACCGTACCCACGGAGCCCCTTGCCTCGCGTCCCCGACCTGCTGTGATGCCATTACC
>CAZKOI010000477.1:0-2605 GCA_964554315.1 uncultured Enterobacterales bacterium
GTGTTGTGGTGTTTGGTGCGGGATGGTCATCTGATGATGCAGCGGCCGCGGTTGTTCATGGCGATCAGGTGACAGTTGGTGGGGTATTCCCACAATTCGCGAAAAGCCTGGTCAGAGGTGCCGCACAGTAAAGCTCGGAAATTTCCGAGATATGCAGTAGGGTGCTGCCGGAAATATCCGAGCAAGCCACGAGGTGCACGTTGCCGAAGAAGAAGTCCACGTCCCCTGCCCTGGGTTTGAAGCCCATCCTCGACTACGCCTCCGGCCGCTGGGTCGTCGCGGGAGAGGAGGAAATCAACGCGACGCAGCCTCTCCTTGAGATGCTCATCGACGAGCTCGGGTGGTCGAAAGACCAGATCCAGAGCCGGCCGCAATGGCGAGTGAAGGCCGCTCCCAGTGACACGCGGAAGTGGCCCGTGGACGTGGTGCTCTTCGACGATCCTGCCCATGCGGGGGATCCCGAGCACTTGAGCGTGATCTGCGAGTGCAAGAAGCCGACCGAGGAGTCAGGCATCGAGCAGTTGAAGATCTACATGCAGCTCGAGCCCGCGGTCCGTCTCGGCATCTGGTTCAACGGCACTGACCACCGCATCCTCTACCGCAAGGCAGATGGCACCATCGATCTGGCCCCCGTGGGCACGCCAATCCCTCGGCCGACCGACCCGCTCATGCCGGTCGGCGCCAAGACCCGGACGATCGCCGACCTCCGCAAAGTCGGCACGCTCGCCCCGGTCATCAAGCGCATCCGTGATCGCATCGCCGCCCAGGACTCGCGGGTGAACCGCGACGAGGAGATGCTCCCTGACATCACCAACCTCCTGCTGCTGAAGCTCGAGGACGAGCTCGAGCGTCGCTCTGACGCCTCGCGGCCATTGTCGTTCCAGGCCTTCGACGATGACGACGCAAAGACGGCGAAGCACATGAAGGATCTCCTGGCACAGCACATCAAGGCGCATCCTGACGTGTACGTCGATGCAGAGGCCCGCTTCGCTATCGACGACGCGTCGATCGCCTACATCGTGCGCGAGCTCCAGGACATCAAGTTCCTGGGCACCGGCGCGGACCTGATCCTACAGGCGTTCGAGGTCCTGCGCGGCCACACCGCTCGTGGTGAGGAAGGGCAGTTCAATACGCCCTCGAACGCCGTCAACCTGGCGATCGCTGCGCTGAATCCGCAGCAACACGAACGTTTCATCGACCCCGCTGGCGGCGCGGGCTCGTTCGCCGCCAAGGCGGAAGACCACGTGCTCCGGCTCATCGAGGCGAACATGGAGCTGTTGCCTGAGGACAAGGTGCTTCTGCCCCGGGACTACGTGAAGAACAAGGTCTTCGTGCTCGACAAAGACGCCGTGTCGGTGCGCCTCGCCAAGGCCCAGCTCGGGATGCTCTCCCGTGGCGAGGGCACCAACGTATTCAAGGTCGACTCGACCCGGCCGAAGTCGTGGCCCGAGCGGGTGCGCATGCTGTGTGCTGACGGCTCGTTTGACGTCATCGCCACCAACCCGCCGTTTGGCACCAACCTCAAGGTGCCCGTGCAGCTGGCGCGCGAGGAGAAGTACGAGGTGTGCCTCGACTGGAAGCTCGACAAGAAGGGTGGCTTCGTCTGGAAGAACACCGGGCAGTACGTCGAGCGCGATATCGGCATTGTGTTTCTGGAGCGGTGTATCCGCCTGCTCGCTCCCGGCGGCCGCATGGCGATCGTGCTACCGGACACTTACCTGTTCTCGGAGTCTTACGGCTGGCTGGTGCAGTGGCTCAAGCAGTTCCACATCACCCACTCGCTCGCCATCCCCATCGAGCTGTTCGAACCCAGCTGCCGCGCGAAGACTTCGATCCTTGTGATCAAGAACGAGAAGCCCGGGCCCGATGCTGAGGTGATCGGCGCCTGCGGCGAGACTTTCGGTCGCGACAAGCACGACAAGCCGCGATTCAAATTCCATGAGGGAGTCTTCCTCGACGGTACGAATGGGCGCGCCAGGGTGCTCGACGACGATCTCACCGACGCTGCGGCGCTGCTGCTGAGCCCGCCGAAGGATCTGGACCGGCTGCACTTCACGTTCCGCCAAGACGAGGCTGTGCGCAAGGGAGTGCTCGTCGCCCCTTACTTCTGGCGCAAGCCGACGATGGATGCCCTCGACGAGTTCGCGAAGACCTACGACTGCGACCTCGTGACTGTGGCCGAGCTGATCGCAGACGGCGAGCTCACGATCGGCTCCGGTCACGGCAGCCCGTCTTCGCACTACACGGGTCGCGGCACGGTGCCCTATGTGAAGGTGACGGACATCAAGGATGGTCGGGTGAACTTCAACCCCATGTATGCCGTGCCCGAGCATGTGGCAGTGAAATTCACCGGTGCCAAGGTGATGAAGCCGTTCGATCTCCTGATGCCGACCCGGGCCAGTAAGAGCATCGGCATGTTCGGTGTCCTGATGCCCTGGCAGACCAACTGCATCTTGACTCGCGAGATCGCTGTCTGGCGTGTGCCTGAGGCCGCCAAGCGGGTTTCGTGGCCGGCGTTGCTGATGCTGTCGAATCTGCGCCCGGTGTTCGATCAGTACAAGCACCTCGTGCTGATGCAGATGAATCGTGAGGACCTGAATAATCG
>CAZKOI010000478.1:0-2597 GCA_964554315.1 uncultured Enterobacterales bacterium
GCGCTGGTGGGCGGCGTCCTGGCTCAGTTGAGCCCCTACCTGGTCCGAGAGGTGGTAGACGGTCGGCCCACACAGCTCTTCGGTGCAATCTTCTTGCCGCTGGCCATAGGGCTCTGTCTCCGCGCCGTACATTCTCGGCCGGCGCGGCTCGGATTGCTCAGCGGTGGCATGGTTGGACTCAGCGCACTCTCGTACTGGTACTACGGTGTCTTCTGTGCGCTCAGCTTAGCCGTGGTCCTGCTGATGGCGCAGGGGTCGGGACTTCGAGTGGGGCGAACGGTCTTATGGGTGGGGGCGGGTGCTGCTGCTGTCGCTGGCCTTCCGGTGCTCTACACGCTTCAATCCGTGGGGGACATGCCGGGCATCCGCACCGCTTGGTCCGATCCGGTATTGCACGGCAGCGAGTGGGTTGCTTTGGTTCAGATCTTGGAGTTTCGTGACTTGGGGGCGTCGGTTGTCGAGGATCGTGTCTTGGCAGCGCAGGCTCTGGTCGCAGCAGGACTCGTCGCCTGCCTCCGCCTCGAGTCCATCCGTCACACGATAGCGCCGCTGTTCATGGGTCTCACGGCGCTCTTGCTGGCGGCCGGTCCGACGATCTCGATGTTCGGTATCCTGGACGTCCCAGGCCCCTTTCATATCTTCCGGATGTCAGACGCTCTGTCTCGACTCTGGTGGCCCGACAGGGCCCTCGTCATGCTGGTTCCCGCCGTGAGCTTGCTTGGGGCTGGCGGCTTCTGTGCTCTGCTGGGGCGGTACGCTCCACCGGGTCGTCAGCGCGTAGCGCTGCTCGGGTTGACCCTGGCCCTTGTGCTGGAGGCCTTCCTGGTCATTCCTGGGCTTCCGATACCTGTCGCCTGGGGTGGCGAGACCGCGGTCAGTCGGGCCCTTGCGGCGGGCGAAGGGCCGGTTCTGATTCTACCGATAGGGCATGGAGAGTCTGAGCCGGACATGCAGATGCTCATCGACCAAGTCCATCACGGACGGCCGCTGGTGAATGGGCCGATGGTGCCGGGATCGAGCGCGGCACCCCAGGCGTTTCGAGATTTCGCCGAGGCGGCCCCAATAGAGGCGATGCTTGCCTGTGAAGCCGGCCGAGTACTCCCCGTCCAGCCCTCTGAGTGGGCCCGGCTTCGGGATGCGGGCATCATCGAAATCGTGCTTGATCCGGCGCGCGCGCGGGCGCTGCCTGGAGATGGAGCCCGGTACGAGTCCTGCATACAAGCCCTGCTTGGTCCGCCTGCTGCTGCAGACCAGACGCTGCAGCACTACGCGATACCCTAATGGTCAGGGGCCCCAGAGGGGTGTCATGGTCACCATATGGGTGTAATCCCAGACATAGAGGGTGTCCGTTCGGCTGCTGTACTGGGCAGAGGTCAGGTAGTTGATGATCTCAAAGGTGACACCCGGATCCCACGTGCGGGATGTTCCTATCTCCCAAGCGAAGCTCACGGAGGTGTCGAAGAAGGCTCCCTCCATCGCATAGAGAACGCCGCAGGCAATGAAGGCGTTGGCGTGGTCCGCCTTGTACCCTGACGGGGCGGTCCAGGTAGCCTCGAGCGCGAGCGTGTCCGGGTGAATTCGGCTCACCTGAAACCGCCCACCGGCGGACACAGAGGAGTGGATTAGCATCAGGTCTTCGCCGTCAGTGTCGAGGTCAACGGAGGTGTTGGTGCCCCAGAAATAAGCGTAGGTTCCGTCCGTCGAGACTCCAGGTAGACTGGCGCGGGCTTCTTCGATGTGGGTCTCGATGTCCACCTTCACAAGGTCGCCTGTGTCTTCCTCCATGAAGTAGGCGAATCCGCCCAACACGACCTGCCCCGTTCCCGCCCATTCGTCGGCGACAGAGAAGGTCGAGAGTGTGAGTCCAGGAGGGTCGTGGCGCTTGATGGTGGTGTCTTCGTCTCCCTCGAAGATGAAGTATCCGCTCAGTCCTGTGATGCCGTGATCAGGCCCCCAATTGCCCACCACAGAGCCGGTAGAGGTGTGCGTGGTCACCGCCGTGAAAGCTACGAGGTTTTCCGAACAGACCTCCGTGAGCTCCGGCTCGGCGACGCCCACCGAGACCGAAGCGACCGGGCCCGTATCTTCCCCATCCGTGGCCGTGACGCTGCAGGTCCAAGCCCCGGATGAGTGGGCCGTGCCGATCGTGTCACCGGGGAAGATTTCGGTGCTGGAGGCGGTGGGCAATCCGTCATGGGTCCACGTGGCTGTGTAGCTGAGAGGGTCCAAGTCGGCGTCTGTGGCGTCTGCCTCGATGGTGCATTGAAGCGCATCGCCCACCTCGGGTGTTCGGGGCGTGATCGCGATGTCGGGGGCCGAGGGTGCGCTGTTTGAGACGGTGAGCGAGGCCACCGCAGGCGAGCCCTCTACGCCATCCCGCTCCGGAACGGCCGACACTTGAATGAGCTGGCCTTTATCGAACCAAGTCGCACCATCGATGAAGGAGCGTGCCTCGGCGATGGGATCGCCGTCGACGGACCAAGACCATCGGATCGTTGCACCCTCTGTGGCCGACACGGTCGCCGTTAAGATGTCGTTCGTGAAGACCGGGTCTGGGCTGAGGCTCAGTCCGTAGGCGGCTGGGGCGGGGCCGATAC
>CAZKOI010000479.1:0-2590 GCA_964554315.1 uncultured Enterobacterales bacterium
ATCTGCCAGCCCTTGCCTACGCTTGAGCCCTTGGAGAGGGGGGCCAGAAGTGCCCAAGGAGCCGCCGAGCCCTTGCCCGCCACAAATGCATGGAGTGACTTGGCTTGCGCACTAAAGCCGAGCGTAGCACTCGCCGCAAAGGTTGTTCCGAATGCTTTGAGGATGTCGCGACGTGACTGCATCACCACACTCCATTTGTGACTTGGATTTGGTAGTTTTGACAAGAGGCCGGGCTGGAGGCGTTCCTGAACACGTGAATGTAGAAGTCGGCAGTATCGTCAGCGCAGTCGTTCAACAGCGCTGAACCTGATCCACATGCTTGGAGATCTGAGGGCAGGGCGTGGTGGGGTGCGTCCCCCGAGTCTTGGTTAAACCAGCTGTACTCCGTATACCCATCGGCATCGGGCATACAACTGTCCGCGGCAACCCCGAGAGGGTCATCCCGGTATACGACGAAGCTGTACTCGCTTGTGCCTTCTGAGAAGGCCGCCTGGAAGTTGAACTCGTCTCTGCCCGCAGCCAAGTCGGCAGCCAGGTCGTCACCTGCTGTGATGACGTACCAATCCTCTTCATCCTCATCGAGGACGTTCCCGATGATGTTTATCGTGGTCGTGCCATCATCCGGAAGAGTCGACCACTCATCGATTGGGTCGCTCATGGAGTCGCCGTAGAGGCTGTTTTCATAGATGTCCTCAGGGTCACACACCTCAGTAGAGACGGCCGAAGAATCGCCGGAGATGTTCCCCGCCTCGTCGGTGCATGTTCCGAAGCATGTGGTGGACTCTCCCCGCACCAGCGGCTCGATGGTAGTCCCGAATGTGCCCTCGGATGTGCAGGTGTCGGATACCGTCCACTCCGCTCCTGTCGTGTCGCTACAGTAGAAGTCGAGTACGCACCCCGCCTCGCAATATCCGGTCAGGTCGACAGCATCCTTGTTTCGATGTGCGGCGGGCGGGTTGATGTCCGGCGGCGGTGGAGCTGTTCCGTCAGAGACGTTGACAGTGTCGGAGAAGGAAGCGCCTTCTTCGAAACCGTCGAATGGGGTTACCTCGCATGTCCACGTCTCGAGGTTGGAGGTCTCGAGACTGTCCACCACGGGACCCGTGAGGCCGGGGTCTTCTACGCCATCGACGTACCACGTGTATGTGTACGATATCGGGTCGCCGTCGTCGTCGGACGGGATGACGTCGACCGTGCAGAGCAAGTCGTCCGTCGGCTCTGGGGCCTCGGGGGTGATGATGACCCCACCGCCAGCAGGTGGCGTGTTCTCGACAACGACAAGCGAGGAGGTGACGGGCTCTCCGTCGTCAAAGGCATCGCGCGGCACAACTGTCACCCGCAGCTCATCACCACGAACGGTCTTCTCCAGAGGGAAGGTGTCCGTCGTTTCGTCAGGGTCCAACTCGCCGTTGTGCGTCCAGTTGTATCGGTAGAGCGGAGAGTCGCCGTCCTGGTCGAACCACCCACTTGCCGTGGCCAAGATGTCATCGCCCGTTCGGGGCGAAGAGGGCGTGAGCGTAACTCCATCCACCCGTGGCGCAGAGTTTTCAATCGTGACACTCGCAACACCCGGAGTTCCCTCGATCTCACCATCGGATGGTGTGACCTCGACTCGCCAGTACTCGGCACGCATGGTGCGCCCAGCCTCGATTCCCGGTGTGATGGCCCCAGGGACGAGGACTTCGTCGACGTACCATTGATAGCTGTAGGTGACATCCGCGCCCTCTGGATCGATGCTTGGTTCGTCAATGTTGACAACCAGAGGCTCGCCGGACGGCGCAGGGTTGGGGCTGATGCTCACCACCGGGGTGGTGGGCTCTCCGTCGATGTTTAGGTTCAGCGCAGCCGTCCCGACCATCTCATGGGTGTCATAGACAGACAGAGTGATCAGGTGGACCCCCGGGCTGAGGTCTTCTACATTTTGGACCCACACGCCATCAGAGTCTGGAGTCGACGAGACTGGAAGGACGCCGTCACGGTCCGACTTCATCGTGACCTCGAGGAGCTCAGGAGCGTCTTCGACGTCGCTGACCGTGGCACGGAAGGTAATGACGGACTCTGGGGCAAAGGCCGCACCATCGGCCGGTGAATCAACCACAATGGTGGGCGCGTTCAGGTCACCGGTATCTTTGACGATGACGGTGATCGACTGCATCGCGGTGTCCGACCGGGCATCTCTAACGGTCACCGTTACGGCGACCTCACCCGTCTCAGTGAAGGCGTGAGAAAAGTTGGTCACACCGTCGGAATTTACGGACTCCCAGTCGCGGAGGATGGCGTCATTCCCGACCCAGCGAGCCTCTACCTCGGTAACTTCTGAGCCGTCGCGGGTGGAGACCTCCGCCTCAAATGCAACATCTCGGTAGGGGTAGGTCTCAAACATATCCGCGGGTTTCGTGATGATGACCGAGGGCGGACTGGGTCGAACCACGAGTGACTTGTCACTCGTACAGCCCCACATGAAGCCACTACTGGCCAATACGAATGCAATCCTAGTCTGGGAGCACGAAGTCATAAAACCCTCGAAAGAGACAGACTTTACTGTAGGGACGATAGGCCAACTGTGCAAGGCCTAATGCGCCGCAATTTA
>CAZKOI010000480.1:0-2587 GCA_964554315.1 uncultured Enterobacterales bacterium
GAGGAGGGTATGGGCTCTAGCAGGACTGACTGCCGCCCAGACCAGTCGCTGCTCAGGGGTGCTGTGCAGCAGCGCCATGATCCAGGTTTCGATTGCGCTGAGTGTGAGCACGGTACCGTGCACCTTATCGCGGTCCCATTCGGTGAGGCCTAGCTCCATCGCCGCCAGTGTGGTGGCGGTTCCCGCAACACCCACCAAGGTTTCGATGCCTTCCCCCCAATCAACACTGCTCACCACAGCCGCGACGTGGGCTGATAAGTTGTGAAATTGGTCAACAGTGTAGGGGGCAGGCTGCGCGTCGAAGAACATCTCTGTCAAGCGGACGGTGCCAACCTCAAGGCTGATCTGCGTCGAGGGTTGGCTCGCGGTGCTCATGCCACACACGACCTCAGAGCTTCCACCACCAATATCCACGACACCCATTGAGCCTTCGGGCGCATCGAGTCCGGAGAGAACTCCTCGCCATGTGAAGCTCGCCTCGTCAGCACCAGAGATGACTGAAACCTTTACGCCGGTCGCCTCGAAAACCTTCTCGAAGAATTCCGTGGCGTTCTCCGCCCGGCGGGAGGCACTTGTCGCGACTGCGACGACATCTTTTGGCTGAACTCCGTGGTCCTTTGCAATAGCACTGTACTTGGTGATTGCCTCTAGCGCCGCGTCCATTCTGTCCGCCTGAAAGCGCGAGGTGGCCTCTAGCCCTCGGCCCAACGAGACCACCACCGCATCGTCATACGCGATGCTGCCGTCGGCCTTAAGCACCAAAAAAACGATGGAGTTGCTGCCAATATCGAGGCTTGCTCGAGCCATTTACCACTCCAGGCTGGGGGACCAGTTGGGGTTGAGGAAGCCCCCGCCGTCGGTCAGCTGGACTTGGTGGTGACCGTCGACAGTGCTCATCCAGATCTCAGAGCGCCCCGTTCGGGTGGACGAAAAGGCAACATAGTTACCCTCAGGGCTCCAAGAGGGGTCCTCATTGTCCTGCATATCTTGAGTCAGGCGGATCATTCCGGACCCGTCGGTGTTGACGATGAAGATGTCAAATCGCCCGCCGTTTCTTCCCACAAATGCGATCTTGTCGCCGCTGGGTGACCAGACGGGATCCGTGTTGAAGCTCCCCTGAAACGTCACCCGCTTCTTGTTCGAACCATCGGCATTCATCATGTAGATCTGGGCTCCGCCGGCTCGCTCCGAGACAAATGCAATCTTGCTGCCGTCGGGCGACCAGCATGGAGCGACATCGATCCCGGTTGATTGAGTCAGCCGCTTTATCTTCTCGCCGTTTGATGGGTTGATCAGGTAGATGTCGGGGTTGCCATCCGGAGCCAGCGTCAATGCCATCTGTGATCCGTCCGGACTCCAGACACCGCCGACGTTAATGCCCATACGGTTCGACAGGCGGCGAATCGCTCCTTTTCGGAGGTCGGCGACGTAGAGGTCTGGGTTACCCTCGCGGTAACTCGTGAACGACAGCTCGGTGCCGCTCGGGCTCCAGATCGGCTTCAGGTTGATGGAGCCGTTACTGGTAATGCCCCGCTGGGCGTGCCCGTCGAAATCAACGATACCAATTTCCTTTCCAGTCTTCGTCTTTCGGGCGTAGGTGAACCGCGTGTTGAATGGCCCCTTCTGGCCCGTCACTTGGTAAATGATTTCATTTGCCATCCGATGGGCGAGGGACCTCCATGAGTCGGCGTGCACTGTGAGTGCAGTAGCACCAAGTCGTCGTCTTCCCGGCACATCATAGACCCAAACCTCGGCACGAAGTTGGTCGCTGCCTTTTGTGCTCAGCCCCATCTTTCCAAGCGCAACGGCTCCCGGAACTTCCCAGTCTTCGAACTTAAACTGGCCGGGTCGGATGCCCGTTCCGGAGGGCTCAACATAGGCCGCCGTATCGATGACATCGAACCAACCTGAGAGTACGAGGTCGCGTCGAACAACGTCATAGAAGTCATTCGCCTTCGGGTGGGATGACACAGGTACAGGAAGTGCTATCGGGACCTTGTTGCGGCCTGGAGCGCCGACGTAGATATGAATGGCACCCGATGCCGCCGCGGGTGCAGCAGCAGTGAGAGAGAGGCAGGAAAACAGAAAAAGCAACAGTCTGGTCATTCGAGGCTCATCTCAGGTCGGCTGCGGAGAGGGTGATGATTACGCCCTCGGCGGCGGATGCCGCATACTTGGCGGGGGGAGGTGGCAAACGCCCTGTGCGAACAACTGCAGATATGGCAGAGCGGTCAAACGACGGGTCGGTGGATGACTTCACCACCGAGGGGCTTCCAAGCTGGCCCGTTTGCCCCACAGCGACGGCGACGACGACCTTGTATTCGGGATGCGCGGCCAGAATCGCAGGCAGCGGCTTCCAGTTCGGCAAAATCCGGTCTCGGCACTGCGCGACGTACCGAGCGAGCTCGGGGTCCATGCGGCCTGCACCCATGGGTCCAATCACCGCGTCTTTGGGGTCTACACCATCCTTTGCAGTCTGTACCCTATCTTTCGCGCCCAGCGCCGCGGTTGCATCCTTTAAGAGAGACTCCCGGCGGATCTTGTTGAGAAGCTCGCTGCGATCCACCGACTTGTCTTCAACACCCTT
>CAZKOI010000481.1:0-2552 GCA_964554315.1 uncultured Enterobacterales bacterium
ATCTGATATGCCCGACCAAGCCAAAAATATGCTCATGGCAGCACTAGGAGTCGGAGTTGAGCTTGGGGTAATGCTGCCATTCTCCCGCGCGCATGAGAAGGAAGCCGACGTAATGGGCATGATGTACATGGCAAATGCCGGCTACCCCCCCCAGGAGTCCATCGAGGTTTGGAATCGGATGAGCAGAGAACGCGGGGGCATCGAAATGCCTGCCTTCCTCTCGACTCACCCTTCCCACTCTCAACGCAAACAGAACCTCCGAGAGTGGATGCCCGCAGCCAACAAGAAATACGCACGCAACAAACTTCAGCGCGACACCTTGAGCAAACTTTGGAGCGCATCCCGCTAAAACGCCTTGCGTCCTCGAAGTAGGGTCGGTATAGCCACCCCCTTCAGAGGTGACCCATGGCGGTAATGGAAAACATTCGCGCTGGCGCGAGCAACCCTTGGATGAAGGCTGTGTTCGCAGCCATCATCCTTGTCTTCGTCTTTTGGGGCGTGGGTGGAGCGGGAGGACCAACGAACCAAACGATTGCCGAAGTAAATGGCGAGCGAATCACCGACACCGCGTTCCAGCGCGTGATGAGGAACATGTCTCGCTCCCAAGGTGAAGCCAAGAGTGACGAAGAACAAGCGCAGATGGCGGCAGCAGTCGTAGACGAGTTGATTCAGACCAAAGTTCTGCTTCAGGTCGCTGAACGGAACAACATCGAGGTCGGCGATGAAGAAATCGCCCGGTACGTCCTCCAAGTCGAGGCTTTCAAGGATTCTGACGGCAACTTTTCCGACAAACTGTACGCAAAGAACCTGAAGCGGATGGGCCTCACCCAGGGGCGGTTTGAAGACCAAATCCGAGAGCAACTCACTCTCACGAAGCTCTCTGAAGTGGCCTGGAGCGGCGTTCATATTTCGGAGGAGCAAGTCCGACGCTTGTATATGGAGACCCAAACCCAGGTTGCCCTAAAGTTGGTTCGGATCCCAGACTCGAGCCTGCTGGACGACGTCCAAGTTGATGACGAAGCGATTGGCCTCTTTGTCGACAACAACGCCGCTGATGTTCGAGTTCGGTACGAAGCGGACTTCAAGCGCCTTTACAGCAAACCTCGACGGGCACAGCTCCGCCAGATCGTTATCAAGGCTGACGGCGAAACGGACCCACGCGCTCGTATGGCTGGGATAAGGGAGCAAGCCGTCGCGGGCGCGGATTTTGCCCAACTGGCTGCGGAGCACAGTCAAGATCCTTCAAGTGCGAGCGGCGGCGACATCGGCGTGATGTCCGAGCAGCAGCTCTCTCCCTCGGTTGCCTCTGCTGTGTTTGCCACCAAAGCAGGCGACATTACCGAGGTTCTCACCGTGCCCGATGGCCTCATGATCGCTCGGGTCGAGGCTATCCTTGAAGCAGAGACCACCCCTATTGAGGATGTTCAAAGAGACATCGCACGCGCCATCCTGGCCGAGAAAGCCGTTGGTGCGACCGCATCAGCGTACGCCGAACGAGTCCGGGCCGAGTGGGTCGAAAATGGTCAGCCTGGAGAGGCGGTCCTCGCAGAGCAAGGCCTCAGTATTCTAAACACTCCGCCGTTTCCGGTCGGCAGCCCCTCGTTCCCAGGGCTGAATGACTCTCCAGAGTTGATCAAAGCGATGCGAGGCGCCACACGAACGGGCATGCTCGATGGCATTTTCACGGTGCCTCAGGGCAGAATCGTCGCGGAATTGACCCTGCTTCAGAAGCCGGATGAGGCCAAGTTCGAAGAAGACAAGGATGTCGTCCGCCTCGGCTTAGAGGCGGAAGCACGCAAGCAGTGGATTGACGCCTGGATTACCGATCAGGTGGCTGCAGCGACGGTAGTTCAGTACTGGCGACCGTAGCGTTGCCCGCATCGTTGCGCACGAAGAGCCCCCGCTTGTCGGGGGCTCTTCATTTTCAAGCAAAAATTTTCAGTTGCACTTCTATTGACATGTCAACCACTTAGGCGATTCATAATTTAAAGATCGAACCTATTTACCTACAAACACTGATTTTTATTTGAATTGTTGGTATCAGTGTAGGTGTCCGCTGTGCGGTCAAGAGTTTCGGAAGGTTGAACAGGTCACTGTGTTGCAGTGTGGAAGCAGGAGCAGATTTTTTTCCTGGTGTGTGGAAGTTGTCGCGGCTTGGTCCATTTCGGACGCGGTGAAGACCAAGCCGAGTTGAAGTTGAGCGTCCGCACCGTGACCTGTTCTTCCTTTCTGAAACAAAACCCTGGAGTCCGACGGTGAGTCTTCCGCCAGCGAAATGGGCGCAAGCTGGGCTAAGTGCTGGCGTACCGCTCACCTCTCAGCGAGGGAAAGCCAAGACTGTTCTGCTCTCCATGCTGTGGGGGGCGCGAAACGAACAGATGCGAGAGCCCTTTGTCGCTCGCCTCGAGGTCTCGCAGCTCCACTCCGGATGGACCTCCACTACCGACGGCTGGACGCTACCGCTATGGCACGCACCTGCGCCAGCGGGGGGGACTGGTGAGCCAGTGATACTGGCAACCGAACTAGGGTTGGGGCCCCGTTGTTTTGACCTA
>CAZKOI010000482.1:0-2542 GCA_964554315.1 uncultured Enterobacterales bacterium
GCTGTTGATTGCTGGGCCGTCCCCGGTATACGCCGCATCCGCGATGATGTGACCGGGCGGGCTCTCGATCACCTCAATGATCGGGAGGTCGAAAGCCGTCGCGAAGGCATGGTCGCGCTCGTCATGAGCGGGCACGGCCATGATCGCGCCCGTACCGTAAGACATCAGCACATAGTCCGCCGTCCAGACCGGCACCCTTGCTCCGTTCACGGGATTGATGGCGTAAGCCCCGGTGAATACCCCGGTTTTCTCTTTCTCGGCAGCCAGCTGACGGTCCATATCGGAACGGTTCTTGGCCTGTTGGACGTAGGCCTGAACGGCGCTCAACTGGTCGTCCGTTGTGATCTGTTCCACGAGGGGATGCTCGGGCGCAAGGACGCAGTACGTGGCACCAAAGAGCGTATCCGGCCGAGTCGTGAAGACCGTGAAGTGTTGGTCGGTGCTCTCGATAGCAAACTTGACCTCAGCGCCCTCCGACTTTCCGATCCATTTGCGCTGCATCTCGAGAACCCCCTCCGGCCAATCCAGGCCTTCAAGATCCTCGATGAGGCGCTCTGCGTAGGCGGTGATTCGAAGCATCCATTGCTTCATCAGGCGCCGCTCCACCGGATCGCCTGTCTCGACATAGCGCCCGTCCTGAACCTCCTCGTTGGCCAGGACCGTTCCCTGTGCGGGGCACCAGTTCACCGGGACTTCTTCGAGATAGGCCAGTCCTCGCTCATGAAGCTTCAAGAAGATCCACTGGGTCCACTTGTAGTAGTCCGGGTCGGTGGTGGACACCTCCCGATCCCACGAGAAGGAGAAGCCCAGTCGCATCAGCTGTTTCTTGAAGTAGGCGATGCGCTCCGCCGTGATCTCGGCGGGATGGCGGTTGTCGCGCATGGCCGCTCGCTCGGCTGGCAGACCGAATGCATCCCATCCCATCGGGTTGAGGACCGCATGCCCCGTCATTCGCTTGTGTCGGGCAATGATGTCGACCGCGGTGTAGCTGAGGGGGTGTCCAACGTGGAGGCCGGCCCCAGAAGGATACGGGAACATGCTCAGGACATAGTACTTGGGCTTCGCGTCATCCTCGACGGCGTCGAACGTCTGGTGGTCCGCCCAGTAGGCCTGCCACTTCGGCTCGATTGCGGATGGATCGTATCGATGTTGATCTGCGGACATGCACCACCTCTCAGGGGCGCACACCTAACCGTCTAGACGTCTAGCGGGTGCTGCGAATTTGCATCGGTCGGATAGTCCCCATCAGCATCCGGTCCGCGGCGGCCTCGGTCGCGGCGATTTCGTCGTCTGTCCACGGGAGGGCGATCAGGGCCTTGGCGGTGCCTGCCAGCAGAGCGGCCGTCGAGAGCAGCGTGAGGAGGAGGTCAGCGGTGAGGGGATCGATCAGATTCAGCATGGGTTCTCCCTGAACATCTGTACAGAGTTTACTGTACGATCGTTCAGGACAGCAACCCAAAAATAGGACAAAAAATGTCCGAAACGCGCTTTTTTTATTCGTGAACACCCGTTACATGGGTTCGGATGTCTGAGAACGTACTGATCACCCAGCCGATCGATCCGGAGGCGCTCGCCCTTCTTCATGAGGCGGGACTCACCGTTGACGTCTGGCCTGGCCCTGAGCCGATGCCGGAGCATGAGCTCCGGCGTCGTGTGGAGGGGTGTGCTGGCCTGATATCGATGTTGACCGATCCCGTGGATCTGTCGCTCATGAGGGCGGGGCCACTGAGGGTCGTTGCTCAGCATGCGGTGGGTGTGAACAACATCGATCTGGATGCGGCGCGCGCGCTCGGAGTCGCGGTCGGTCACACGCCCGGTGTGCTCACCGATGCAACCGCCGATTTGACGATGGCGCTGCTGCTCGCGACGGCCCGGCGGATTGTGGAGGGACACCGCCTCGTGGAGTCTGGCGGATGGAAGGGGTGGAGCCCCACCCTGCTCTGTGGGATGGAGTTGAGCGGGGCGACGCTCGGCATCGTGGGTCGGGGCCGAATTGGAGACGCCGTTGCGCGCCGTGCCGAGGCCTTCGGGATGAGGGTGGTGCACCACAGCCGATCGGGAGGCGTCCCGCTGGACGAGCTCCTGCGGAGCAGCGATGTGATCTCGCTCCACTGTCCGCTGACGCCCGAGACCCATCACCTGGTCGACGAAAGAGCCCTCGCCTTGATGAAGCCCACGGCCATCTTGATCAACACCGCGCGGGGGCCAGTGGTTGACGAGGCCGCGCTCGTATCCGCGCTGAGATCCGGCGTGATCGCCGCTGCGGGGCTCGATGTCTTCGAGGAAGAGCCGGTCATCCACAGCGGCCTCATCGGTCTATCGAACGTGGTGATGGCCCCGCACCTCGGCTCGGCGACGGTGTCGACGCGACGAAAGATGGGCCTCATGGTGGCAGAGGACCTTGTCCGAGGTCTTCGCGGAGAACCCCTTGTCCACGGCGTGAGGTGAACATGAGCACGGAGCTGAACAAGTCGCAGAAGATGTTGAGCCTGCTCAGCAGGATGGCCGAGCCGGGCGGCATTACCGCTGAAGACGCCATCGA
>CAZKOI010000483.1:0-2540 GCA_964554315.1 uncultured Enterobacterales bacterium
GCTAACGCTTTCTGAGGCCATCAGCCCAGCGTAAATGGTCGGGGTCGGACCATCCGGGGGCGGCGTCTCGTTCCTCCGGCGGAGGTCGCCTGCAGAAATCGTCATGCATCGTCTCCGCGATCGACTCGGACGCTCGGGTGGGTGTTTTTCAGGGCGACCTTGGGCAAAACGCATCGTCCGGTGGGAGCCACCAAGCGCCCCCACCGAGCGCCCCCTGTCGCCCGCGACTCAGCGCGCCCCCAGCTCAGCATCCAACACCGCCATCAGCTCCACCGGGTCGTACCGGGTGTTGACATACCGCACCCGCCCATCGGCGCCGATAATCCAGTCTTGCGGATACAGGCTGTTGGTGGGGATGTCGCCGGGATTGTACTGGTCATGCACCAAGCCGCCATCATCAAACAGCACGGGGTACGTGAGCCCCATCTGATCGATGAACTCGACCAGATCGGCATAATGTTCGCCGGAGCTAATGCCCCAGACCACCACCCCTCGGTCCCGGTAGTCTTTCCAAATCGTCGCTTCGATATCCGAGACCTCGGATGGACACTGCGGTCACCACGCATCAAAGTAGATGAGCACCACAGGCCTCCCCCGCTGCTCCGACAAGGTGTAGGTCGCTCCGTCGACGCCGACCAGAGCAAAGTCGGGCGCAGGCTCCCCGATCAACACGCTCGAGTCGTCATTGCTGGTCAAGATTTGCAGGGTCTGTACGGGCTCATCAGGATCGTTGGTCGCGATGCACAGCGCGCCCGAGACATCGCCCGAGCCCATCCACCGCACCTGAATAGAGGCCGACTCTCCCGGCGGCACCGTCAGGGTGTCCAGCCGGATCTCGATGTCCTCCACGTCGGCGGAAAGCCCGACTATCTCCAGCGATGCGGATCCCTCATTGTGGAGCTTCAGCCGCTGCTCTTCTGTGCCGTCGGGGTAGTACAGAGCCGAGAGGTCGGGCTGCGCATCGGGGGCCTTCTCGTCCCGATCCGCCTGATACACCGCCACCTCATTCCAGCCCGCTAAGAACGCTCCCGAGCCGGATGTTGCCACCGCCATCGCCCACGAATCCGTGGCCTTACTCCCCAGAGCGACCGGCGCCCGCGGATGGCGCACATCGACGGCAGCCACGCCGACCTGGTTGGCCGTCCACAGCACATCGTTCGCCCAGGCCACACTGATGATGCCGCCCCCCGGCTCTACCTGAGCCACCTCCTCGGGGTCAGACGGCTCGGTCAAGTCGTAGATATAGACGCCACGCGAGCCCGCCGCGCCGTACGCGTAGCCATTGGCCACGGTGACATCCTGAAGTCCGGCTCCGCTCGCCGGCTCACCCACCATCGTCGGTGCACGAGGATCGGCCAGTTCGACGGTGACCAAGCCCAGCGCGTTGTCGGCGACATAGGCGTAGCTTCCGACCACCTGTAGATCCCAGGGGTTGCCCAAGCCCGAGAGCTGATGCACCTCCAGCGGACGCTCCAGATCGGAGATGTCGTAGGTGTACAGGGCCCCGCTCGCCGCCAGAATGTAGAGCAGGTCGCCCGCCGCGGCCATCCCTGCCGCGTCATCCACAGGAATGTTGGAGAGGACAGCCACCTCACCCTCATCGACGGCCAGCACCTCCACCATGCCTCCTCGCATCGAGTCGCCTCGTCGGCTCACCGCGACACGGCCAGCGCCCAATACCGTGACGTGATTGGTGGTCTCCATGTCGTAGCGAGCCGTCTCTTCTACCCCCGCCGCGGTCACCCTCCATGCGGTCAGGGCAGGAAGGCCCGCCACATAAAACTGAGCATCCACATCGCTGTAGGCCACATCGAGCACGTGTGCGAAGCCAGAGACCGATTCATGGTGCGTCCGAACCACAGGATCGATGGGCAGGTCAGTAGGGGCTTCGCATGCCTCGGGTGCCAACAGCCACTCTCCCGAGTCCTCCTCTGAGCGGTGGTCTCCATTCAAGCCGCCGCTGTCTGAGCCCCCCACGAGCTCACACACACGATCTCCCACCCGCTCATAGCCCTCGGCACAGGTGGACGACTCACGGCCTCCACAGCCAAGGACCAGTGCCGTCATCGCGGCCGAGATGAGAACCCTTCGCAATCCAGCCTCCGACACTCTGGGACGTTCAGTCTACCCGAGAACACCGGGGGAACGATTCGTCTTGCACACCGGATCTCCGCGCACACCACCGCTGGGCGCGTGTTCTTGCAGAGAACGGTCGACGGCTCCCTGCTGGGTGTGGGACGATGACGCGGCAAGGAGACATCATGTTTGAAGTCAGCACCCAGTGTCCGGCCTGCTTCGAGTGGGTGGAGATCGTCGTCGACCAAGACGACTGCGGTCGAATGGTGCAGGACTGCGACGTCTGCTGTCGCCCCATGGACGTCTCGGTGTGCTGGACCGAGGAGGGCGAACCCCAGATTTTGGTGAGGTCCGCCAACGGGTGATCCCACTCGATGAGCACACCTAACCGACCAAAGCCTCTTTTTTTGGGGGGCGTCAGTGGAGCTGCGTCTGACGATTACGGACACCGATTCCGCCAGTAA
>CAZKOI010000484.1:0-2539 GCA_964554315.1 uncultured Enterobacterales bacterium
TGGGCACACGAGGACCATCCCGATGTACGGACCACCCCCGGATTCTCGCCAGCGTCTGGCGCCTGTCGAGGTGTTCGATGTCCCCGAGGCCTACGTTGCTTGCTTCATCATTGGGCTTGCGCTGAGCCTATGCGCTCTGTGGCGCCGCCCCTCCATCCATTGGCGATCTGCATTTTTTATTGCCGGACAGTCCATCATCCTGACCGCACCGCTGGCGTTCTTTCTCGATACCTGGATGTACGGGTCGTACCCAACAATCGATAAGGCCGGAAGCATGGTGTTTTACCTCGACGGCATTCACTTGAGGATGCTCTCCGATCCGCTCGCATCACTTCACGATCCCGCCGCCCGCCTCATTGGTGTTCACATTGGCCACCTCTGGCTGACTGCCGCCTTTGACCTGTTCTTGAGCCCAGTTGGGGCGTTCAATGCTCAAGCGCTGCTCTATCCACCATTGGCCTGGTTCTGCGCGTGGCTCCTGTTCTACGAAGTATCCGCTGAACCTCGAGCAAGCCTCTTGATGGCGTTCCCATTTGGCATGGGGCTCCATGTCTTTCGAGACCTGAACTGGTACACCATCGAGAAGGCCGCCGTCTTCTGGATTCCCTTGTTTCTCTGGACCTGCCTCCGAGCTTGGAGGCATGGAGGGCGATGGCAGCTCCTACCCGGCGTGGTGCTCGCGCTGACCACTTGGATGAACGTCTATTTTGGACTGCTCTGTGGCCTCCTGCTTGGCCTAGCCGCAGTATCGCTGCTCTTGAGCGGTGACATGCGGCGAGGCCGTTTCAGCGTCACTGCCATGTTCGCGTGCATGTGTGTCGCCCCCCTCGCCCTTTGGCAGTGGGCGCTCATGCGAAACGGCCCCCAGCTTGCATCACCCGAAGAATTCCTCTGGTCTCGCGCTGCGCTCGACTCCTTTACCCTAAGTCCGCTTCGTTGGAATCGCCTCGAAGTCCACCGCAGCCTCAACCTCATCGCACTGGCGACTGCAATTTGGGGCCTGAGGAGAGGGCGATGGGTAGGCATGGTTCGCCTGGCTGCTGCGGCTGCCCTCATCTTCTTCTTGCTCAGTCTTGGCCCTGTTGTTTTCAAGCTTGAGAATCCCATCTACATGGCGGCACGGTGGGTCGTGCCTGGCTTTTGGCGTGTGGCCAAGCCCGAGGTCTTCTTTCACGTGACCTGGGTATTATTGCTGGGCATCGCCGCTTTTCAAGCCGCTCGTTCCGGATGGAGTCGACGAACCACGGGCACACTCTACGCCTTGTTTGTCGTCGCCTGGCTATTGATGGTTCGAACCCATCCTGCGTACCCGCCGATGACCGTTTATCGACCCTCAAAGCTGTCCAGCGACTGGGCCGAGAGAGTCTTCCCTAGCGGGGCCTCGGAGTGAGGCCATCAACGACTCGCATGGAGAGATCCACCCAGCGAGCCTGATGAATAAGCCCGCCCATACTCACCCTATCGAGACCCATATCCGCGAGCACCGGTAGACGCTCCGGCGTCATGTTTCCGCTCGCCTCAAGCAGGACTCGCCCGCTCGCGATCGCGACCGCCTGTTGCAAGAGGTCATCGCTCATGTTGTCGAGCAGGATTGCATCTGCTCCTGCACCGATTGCATCTCTAAGCTGATCGAGGTCCTCCACCTCTACCTGAACACCGAAGCGCCCGTCCGAAGCGGCCTTGCAGCGGCGTACCGCCTCTGCCACACCGCCCGCCGCAACGATGTGGTTTTCCTTGACTAAAATGGCGTCGTACAGCGCGAAACGATGGTTCGAGGCTCCTCCCATGCGGACGGCGTGTTTCTCGAGCATGCGATGGACGGGCGTGGTCTTTCGTGTATCGACCACCTTCAAAGACCCCGCCGCAGCCACACAGCGCCGCGTGTGGGTCGCGATCCCCGATAGCCGCATTAAGAAGTTTAGGGCGACCCGCTCACCCGTGAGCAGACTCCGCATCGGTCCCTTGACTCGAGCGATGATTGTCCCCGACTCTACCCAGGTCCCGTCGGCCACGACCGCCTCATACGACGCTCGAACCTGGTCAAAGGTCTCGAGAGCCGGGGCGTGTCCCGCCACGACCAGCCCGCTCTTTGCCCGAATGACCGCTTCGCCCCTGAGGTCAGCTGAGACGCAGGCCTCCGTGGTGATATCGCCAGTTCCGACGTCCTCACGAATGGCCGCCTTGACCAGGTCGGTCAGGTTCACGGCAAGTCTCGCAGTGACCCGAGGATGACGTCTCCGACGGCGCTCCCCTCGCGGAAGAACAACGGATAGGACGGAAGCGTGACGGTCATCGACGTGGTCGAGTTCCCTTCAAAGACCTCGTCTTCGTCAAACGCATACACCCACTCACCCTCGGGAAACTGAATCGACACCGAACCCGTCTCGTCAACGACCGGTACCACAAAGATGTCCGCACCCAGCATGTAGGATTTGGTGATGACGTTCTCGAAATCCATCAGACCACGACCCTCTGCAAAGGCGATACCTCCTTGCTCCATGAGGTATGGCACGAGGTTGCGCCGAAGCTGAGCATAGGC
>CAZKOI010000485.1:0-2536 GCA_964554315.1 uncultured Enterobacterales bacterium
TTACTTGAGCGAGGAGTACGTCAAGGGCGTGCGCTGCTTGGTGCTTCGTCGTCGATAGACCCGGGCGAAACAATGGCCGTTGTCTGTTTTGAGGATGCAGGGGGTGATGAGATTGGGCGTGTCGAGGTTCGGTGTGGGGGCACGCTCCTTCAAGCGGCAAAGAACGCCGGAATCGATATCGACCACTTCTGCGGTGGGCAGTGCTCTTGTGGGACCTGTAAGGTGGTCGTAATGGGTGGCGACCCGGCACTGAGCGAACCTGCAGGAAACGAACAAATGGTTCTCGGACGTGCCAGTCTGACCGGAGGTCGACGGTTGGCGTGCCAAGCACGTGTGCTCCGAGATGTTCGGGTCCAGATACCTCGGTGGTTTTGAGGTAGAATCCGTGGCGATGCGTGCGCGTGGAGAATTGAGTTTCCTGCTCTTACAGGCCAGACGGGCCGGTGACCGGGTGATTGACGAGGAGCAGGACGCGTTCTGCCGTCAGCTCGGAGTCGATCGGTCGCAGGTCGTGGGTCACGACATCTTCGAGGACCCATTTGATTTGGGTCGTTCAAAGGAGAGTGATGCGGTGCTTGTTGGTGGGTCAGGGGAGTTTGGAGTCCTTGACGGTCATCCGCGGATTGACGCCATGGTGCAGCACCTCGTCGACCTCGCTGAGCACGGGCATCCAATTTTCGCCTCTTGTTTTGGCTTTCAGGCGCTTGTCGTCGGGCTCGGTGGATCAGTCGTCACCGATGAAGAGGGAGCGGAGGTCGGCACATACAGCCTCACCACGACAGATGAGGCACGGACGGATCCTTTGTTTTGCGACCTTCCTAGTGTCTTTAACGCTCAGCTTGGCCACAAAGACCGTGCAGAGAGACTGCCGGGCGGTGTGACCAATCTTGCAGCCTCCGTTCTCTGTCCGTACCAAGCGCTTCGGATTGATGGGGCGCCGGTGTATGCGACTCAGTTCCATCCGGAGCTGACATGGGCCGACAATCGGACACGCTTTGAGCGATATATGGCCCAGTATGGGCGCTTGTTTGGTGAGGCGGAGGCTCAACGAAAGCTTGACTCGCACCAGCCAAGCCCCGAGGCAAACGGCCTCTTGGGTCGCTTTGTCGACAAGATAATTTTGGGGGAAGGGGAATGAGAGGAGCGGTCGCGGCGGGTAGCCAGGCAACTGTAAATGCGGGGCTTTGGGCGCTGCAACAAGGCGGCAACGCGGTAGACGCAGCCATCGCGTCGACGTTGATGGCGGGGGTTGCCGAGCCGTTACTCTCTGGAATTTCCGGTGCAGGGATGGCCACTGTGCGGTTCGAGGGCCAGGTCTACTGCGCAGATTTCTTTGCCAACATGCCAGGACTCGGGGCAGCTGCTGATCAGCCAGCCGAGATGGATGAGGTGAGCATTGACTTTGGTCCGACTACGCAGGTGTTTAAGGTCGGAAATGGGTCGGCGGCGGTGCCGGGCGTTCCGGCTGGGCTGTGGGAGCTTCAGAGGCGGTTTGGCCGCCTACCAATGTCCGACTTGGTCGAGCCGGCCGCCAGCGCCGCGCTGAACGGTGTTGTGGTTTCGCCCGGCTTCGAGCGGGTATGCGACTTGCTGTGGCCGATTCTGGTGCGTAGCCAGTCGATTAGGGACCTGTTTGCACCCAACGGTCGGCGGTTGGCCGTCGGCGACACCTTTAGGGCCGAGGCGCTGTCCGAGACGCTGAGGCGATTTGGCGCCGAGGAGGCCTTCCTTACCGTAGGCGATGGTGCCCGAGCAATCCTCGAGCATGTCCAAGGGCGAAGCCTCATGACTCCTGGCGACCTCGAGGAGCAGCGATGCGTCGTCAGGTCGGCCATCGGGGTTCGATATCGAGACGCCACCGTCTGGCTTCCGGGAGCTCCGAGTGTTGCTGGACTCGGCATCGTAAACACGCTCGCACAGCTTGAGCAGACCGAGCCGCCCGAGCAGCCGACCGGCGTTGAAGCGGTCAGTTGTATGGCATCGGCGCTGACATCTACCGTCGGACTCCGAGGGAAGCCGTTCTTACGGGATCTCTTCACCGATGGATTTCAAGAGGCCTTCGTTGCGCGCCTTCAGGCCGGACGCGCGACTGGCGACCGACTAACGCCGGGCCACACCACACACATCTCCACGGTCGATTCGGACGGCAATGCCGTCTCGACCACGCACTCACTGGGCGAGACTGCGGGTGAAATGGCTGGTGAGACGGGCATCCTCATCAATAACTTTCTTGGTGAGGCCGACGTCAATCCGCCGTTCTTTACGCGACCGGCCGGTGCGCGCCTGGTCACGATGTGCTGTCCAACCATCATCGAGCAGGACGATGGACGGGTGGTCGCACTTGGGTCAGGCGGGTCGAGTCGAATCCCAACGGCTGTGGTTCATGGCACCCGATACTTGGTGGACCATGGGTGGTCCATTGCTGCGGCTGTCGCCGGGCCACGAACCCATGTTGAGAACGGTGTGGTGCACATTGAGGCCGACGGACGAGCAGAAGATGCGATGGAGCGAATGGGCGATGTGTTTCCTGAGTTTG
>CAZKOI010000486.1:0-2527 GCA_964554315.1 uncultured Enterobacterales bacterium
GACGCGGTCGATGCGAGTACCTGGTATGCAGACTGGGATGGTGATGGATACGGCGATCCCGGTGCCCCAGCATTGGGCTGTACCGCCCCCAGCGAGCACACGACCGACACCTCAGACTGTGACGATGATGACAACGATATCCACCCTGGGGCGGTCGAAATCTGTGATGGAGAAGACAACGACTGCGATGGCATGGTCGACGGTCTGGGCGCCCTCGATGCGTTGACCCACTATGCTGACGCCGACCTCGATGGCTTCGGAGACTCATCGACGGCGGCAGTGTCTTGCGAAGTGCCAGCAGGAAGAGTGCTGAATTCGAGTGACTGCGACGATGAGCATGCCGAGGCGCGTCCCGGCGGGACCGAGGTCTGTGACGGCCTGGATAACGACTGCGATGGCACAACGGACGGGGCAGAGGCAATCGACGCCCTCGCACACTACGCGGACGTTGACGGGGACTCCTTTGGCGACCCGGAGTCGCTGAGCATCGGGTGTGATGTGCCCGCCGATCGTGTGCTGGATGCCAGTGACTGTGATGATGCTCACGCCGAGGCGTACCCCGGCGGCACCGAGGTCTGTGACGACCTGGACAACGACTGTGATGGCACCACGGATGGGCCCGATGCGGCAGACTGGACGATGTTCTTTTTCGATAGCGACGGCGATGGCTTCGGCGATGCCTCGGTTGGCATGCTGGGGTGTGAGCCGCTGTCGGGCTTTGTGACCATTGACGCGGACTGCGACGATAGCTCCTCCGCGGTGCATCCCGACGCTGTCGATGTCTGCAACGGACTAGACGACAATTGCGACGGTGCCGTAGATGAGGGCGGTGACTCCTCATGCGAGGGCGACGACGTCTGCGTAGAGGGTGAGTGCCGTCCCCCGTGCTCCAATGGTCAATGGGACGAGTCTTTCGCGGACGGCGGCATCCTTCGCTTCGACCGTGGCGGCGATGACTGGCTCAACAGCCTCGATGTTGACGGGGATGGGCGAATCGTGGGTGCGTACAACTCGGGCTCTGGAAATTTTGAGGTCTTCCGGGCGCAGCCCGAGGGCACCCTGGACGACACCTTTGGTTCAGGAGGCTTTGTCTCTACCGCAGTCGGGCCCTCGGCTCGGGCATCGGTGGTTCGATTCGACCCCGCCGGCCGCCTCGTGGTCGCCGGCACGACCAGCATGTCATGCAGCTTCGACCACAACCGCTATGCCCTCACACGTCATTCCGAGGACGGGAGCCTCGACCTCTCCTTTGGCTCTGCGGGGATCACGACCACCGACTTCGATGCCGTGGGCTCTTCGGTCTATGGTCTCGGCTTCCAGTCTGGCGGACAGATCGTGCTCTCGGGTTCTCGGTACCAAGGGGGGTGCTCGCCGGGCATCAACCTGTCCACTGTGACGCGGTACGATGTCAACGGAAACCTCGATACCTCCTTTGGCTCTGGGCCTTTCGCGGGAGAGACACGTCTCGACATTCCAGTGGGCCCTCACCACGACGGGAACATGGCCATTGCCATAGGGGCGGATGACCGGATCTATACGACGGCTCGAGAGCACTACGGCTCGTGGGCGGGGGTGCAGCTATACGGTGCTAGCGGTGCTTTCTCTACGCGGGTGATGGTCTCTGACCAATATGCGGGCGGCATCATCGCGGACGGTGACGGCACCTTTGTGGTGAGCACTTCGACCAATGTGGTGAGGATGGCGTCGGACGGAAGCCTCGTAGCAGGCTTTGGATCGGGCGGACGGGTCACGGGACTGGGCACCATTCGGGCGCTCGCGGAGAACATGGTCATCGACGATGAGGGACGAATCGTGCTCATCATGCAGGAAGACGACCGCTTCAAGCTGGTGCGCCTGTTGTCGTCGGGCGAGCTGGACCTGAGCTTCGGCGAGGGGGGATACAGCGAAATGGCGCTGAGCGGAAGCTCCTTCCAGAGGGCAACTGTCCTTCGCATTGATGCCGAGGGAGACATCCTGGTGGGCGGTGTGGTCACGACGGACGGCACTCGGGATGTCGTCGTGGCGAGAGTGTGCCAGTAGGATTTAGCGTCCGGCTGGGTTGAGAAGGACGAGGGTTCGGTCGTCGGGTACCCCGTCGAAGAATACCTCCAGGGCACGCTGAAAGCAGGAGTCGGGGCCGTCAATGGTTGCGAAGAGCGTCATACAGGACCTGAACTTTAGCCAGTCCGGATAGCCAAAGATGTCTTCTGCTGTCATCGTCGAGTGCTGAAGCACGGCCTCGGTACGGGCACGAAGTCGTGGACCGAGGTCAGCATCGTCGAGGAACGCTTGGGCATGCACGCGGTCACGTAGGGCGTATCGTTGCGAGGTGGGGCTTGGGTTTGGTGTGAGCCCCTCCAGCTGTGGAAACACAAACCACATCCAGTGCGTCACCTTGCGCCCCCTCTGGAGCTCCGCGAGGCTCGCAGCAATGGCCTCCTTCGGCGCCAGGATGAAGGGGCTCAGGCTTCGATCAGTCCTGGCGCTCAACGTGGACCTCAGCGCAGTACATCATGCGTTTTTAGAG
>CAZKOI010000487.1:0-2523 GCA_964554315.1 uncultured Enterobacterales bacterium
GGTCCGTGTCGAGCCGTAGGCAGTCACCACAATCACCTCGACATCTCGTTCACTAACGGCGCCAAGCCGCTTCATTTCCACCAGCAACTCAATACCGTGCATGCCAGGCATGTTCAGATCGGTGAGTACGAGGTCGGGCCACTCGTCCTCGACCTTCGTGAGCGCCTCCTCGGCCGACACTGCAGTGTCCACGGTGTACCCCGCTCGCTCGAGTAAGATCGAGAGCATCTGGCGCATGGACAAGTCATCGTCCACCACGAGAATTCGCTCAGGAAGCATTGACCATCCCATCCTCTGGCTCCAGCGATGAAGACTCAGCGTCTCCCGGAACCCGCAACGTGAAGCACGTACCCTTACCTTCTTCACTCTGCACTGAAACCTCCCCATTGTGCGCGCGCACAATGCGCTCCACGTTCGCTAGACCCAGACCCGTTCCCCCACTCCTCGTGGTGTAGAAAGGGTCAAAGATCCGCTCGATCTGGTCCATCGGGATTCCGACTCCATCGTCCGCGACGTCGAGCGCCCAGCCCTCACCCCAGGGGGAGAGCGAGATTCGAATGGTTCCTCGCTCCGGTGTTGCCTGTGCGGCATTCAGCACCAGGTTCCATATCACCTGGCGCAGCCGGTTTCCGTCCACAGCCAGCAAAGGGACTTCCTCGAGGTGAGTCTGAACGCTGCACTTCTCTCGATAGCGATGGTCTTGCTCGAAGGCGACCCCAACGTCCTCGATGATGCTGCCGATGTCGGTGGGCGCTACCCGAAGCTGAAGGGGGCGAGCGACATCGAGGAAGTCCTGTACCAGCTCATTGATGTTGTCGACCTCTCTCAGGATGATGCCATGGAGTGCATCCTCTGACTCAGCCTCCATCATCTGGACAGCCCCCGACAGCGAGGCCAATGGGTTTCTGATCTCGTGAGCCAAGCCCGCCGCCAGTCGACCCACGGCCGCGAGCCTCTCCTCGCGAGCGACGCGCTCCTCCATCACGCGCCAGTCCGTGATGTCCTCCACCACGACGACGGAGCCGCCACGATCGAGAATTTTGCTTCGACAAACCAGTGCCCGAGGACCCAGCGCCGACATGTAGGGTTGCTCCCAGAGATTTCCCATCGGGCTCAACACATCTGCAACTTGTCGACCCAGAACGGGCCCGAGAATCGCCGATCCTGCAGGATTGATGGCCGAGATCTCACCGTGCTCATCCGCGACAATGATGCCGGTGTCCAGCTGATTGAGAACAACATGATGCTCCGCTAGGAGCTGCTCAACAGCCTGCTCCGAGGCGCGCAAGGCCGACCTCGTTCGCTGAAGATTCTGCGCGAGGAAGCCGGAGAGAATGCCAACCAAGAAGAGCGAGAAGACTCGAAGCGTGAGCTCGGTGTAGAGCAACACTCCCCCGCTCACGACCTCCCATTCTGTGAGCCCATACAGGCCTGCGGCGGTAATGAACAAGAAAGCGAATGTGTCGATGCCTGCCACCGCGAGTGCGCCCCAACGGGGCAGCAACCACGCTGCGGCGACAATGTTCATGAAGTACAGCACAAAGAACGGACTGCGCGGACCGTCAGAGAGCCACACCAAGGTGGTCACAAGAATCGTGTCGAAAACGAGCTGGACCCACCTGAACCATGGCTTTGTGCCGTGGGCGCGAATCGCAGCAGCACTCACGGCCATGAAGACGAACACCACGGTGGCGACGTGGAACAGCGCACTCATGGTGAACATGACCCATGGCTCTGCCAGCACCGCCGCTGAGGCTAGACCGAACAACCCCGCGCAGAGCAAGAGTCGAACGAGAATGTACCGCACGACGGACACCTCAGCCGCCGCACGAGGATCGTCCTGTATCACCCGCTCGAGCCGATTGACGACGCCATCGAGAAGATGGGGAGGTACATCGCAATAACGAGTCCACCGATCACGACGCCGAGGAACACCATGATCAAGGGTTCAAGCATGCTGGTGAGGTTCTCGACAGCCTGGTCGACCTCTTCCTCATAAAAGTCCGCAACCTTGTTGAGCATGACGTCGATGGCGCCTGTCGCCTCACCCACGTGAATCATCTGGCAGACCATGTCCGGAAAGACGCCGGCTTCCTGAAGCGGTTCCGCGATCGTGCGACCCTCTGCGATACCGTCACGTACCTTCATGACCGCGCGCTCAATCACCTTGTTACCGGCTGTGCGGCCGCAGATCTCAAGGGCCTCCAAGATGGGTACGCCCGATGAAATCATCGTGCCCATCGTGCGGCAAAAGCGAGCAACGGCCACGCGCGTCAGGAGCTCCCCAAAGACCGGCGACTTGAGCAAGATGCCATCAATGGCCAGCTTTCCAGCCGGCGAACGATAGACCGCCCTGAGTCCCATCACGACGGCCACGACAATCCCGACGATGAAGAGAAAGTTCGCCTGCATCCACTTGGACATGTCGATGACGAACTGCGTCGGCGCCGGAAGCGATGAACCGAACTCCGCGAACATGGTCTCGAAAGTGGGAACCACCTTGAGCAAGAGCACGGCGACAAC
>CAZKOI010000488.1:0-2521 GCA_964554315.1 uncultured Enterobacterales bacterium
CAGCGCGCGTTCCTGCTTTCGGCAGGCGGCGCTGGACCAAATCTACCTCGCTGCGCTCCTCGCCTCGCAGGCCCACGAGTTTGAGACGAGCAGCGGTCCGCTGCGGACAGACCCCCAACGCATCGCCTACATGGGCCACTCCCACGGCGGGCTCATCGGTGCGATTGCGGCGCCCTTCTTCGGTGACTCCATTAAGGCCGTCTTTCTGTCCGGCGCCGGCGGTGGGCTCTCCACCACCTTGGTCACACGGGACGCCGGCGACTTCGACATTCAGGAAATCCTGGAGAGCGTGCTCGACTTCTCCGAGACGGACGTCCTCGAAGAGACCCATCCCGTCGTTGCGATGGTCCAGACACTCGCCGAAGCAACCGACCCCATCAACTATGCGCCGTACTGGTTCAAGCGGACCCCGAGGTGGGACACGTCGCCGCAGTCCGTCCTGATGACCGAGGGTATGGAGGACCTCCAGACTCCTCCGGCCACCGCGGAGGCGCTCGCGGCCGCCGGAGGGCTTCCCATCGTCGGCACGGCGGCCCATGTCTCGACCGCACACATGCTCTCCGAGAATGCCCAGGACGCCACCCCGACGGCCCGCAACCGTGCCGCTGCTGACGGCACATGGATCACGGCCGGTCTGGTACAGTTTCCTGGAAGGGGGCACTTCGTCATCTTTCAACAGGACCAAGCCGCGGAGCTCTACCAACGGTACCTGGAGACGGCTCTCTACGAAGGAGTGCCTTGGATTGGGGGGATTTAGATGAACGTGCTGCTCGGGGTCACCGGAGGCATCGCGGCCTACAAGGCCGCAGAGATTGCGAGCGCCTGTGTGAAGCGCGGTCACGAGGTCCGCGTGGTCATGACCACCAACGCCCTGCAGTTCATCGGCCCAGCGACCTTTGAAGGCCTGACCGGGCATCGCGTCATGACCGACACCTTCGCGGACGCGATGGCGCACATTGAGCTCGCCAAGTGGGCCGACGTTTTCGTCATCGCCCCGCTGACCGCAAACACCATGGCCAAGCTCGCCATGGGCCTCGCGGACGATGCGCTGACGACCATCGCACTGGCTGTACCCGAGGGAACGCCCGTGCTGCTCGCGCCCGCAATGAACACCGCGATGTGGACCCACCCTGCGACCACCCGAAATCGCACATGGCTAGAGCAGCTTGAGCGCTACAGCTTTATCGAACCAACCAGCAAGCGCCTCGCCTGTGGCGATGTGGGTCCGGGCGCCTTGGCCGAGGTCGAAGACATCGTGCAACGCGTGACAGAGATCCGCTAGGCGAGCCATCCCTGGGCACAGGCTGACCTCGGCCGTCGCCACCCCAACCGTGACCAGACCCTAAATTCCGTGGCCACTTGGCTGGTTCTGGCTACATTGCGCCTGGTCGAGGTTCGCGATGCTGCCAGTACTGGTTTCGATGTTCGGAATTGCCGCCGCGCAAATGTGGGGGGGGACCAAGGTCTCGCCGACACCGACCCCGGCCGAAGAGGAAGAAGCGATCCCCGCAGCGGAGGTCGAGCTCTTTGCGAGTGGCCTGCCGATGTCCGTGGGCGACGTACCCGCCGGCTTGGCAAACATCACCGCGCAAGGGTGCAACGGGTGCCATGGCGAGGTTCATGATCAATGGGCCTCCTCGAGCCATGCGCGGGCGGGTCGCAGCAGTGCCTTCCGAGACGCCGTCCTGCGGGCGGGCCAGAGCACCGCTTGCACCCAGTGTCATCGCCCGCTTGCAGCGCAGCACGCCACGCTGGCTGCCGGCTATATCGAAGGCGACATCTCTCGACCCAACTTGGTCTCAAACCCAAGCTTTAGCGCAACCCTGATGGCAGAGGGCGTGGGGTGTGCAGCGTGCCACGTCCGCGATGGTGCCGTTGTCTCCAGCCGACCTTCTCCCGATGCACCTCACCCGGTCAAGGTCTCTGCAGAGCTCGCCCGGAGCGAGGTGTGTAGCCACTGCCACCAGCTCACCTATCCCGGGGCGACGAGCAGCTTCTACGACACCTTCGGCGAGTGGAAGGCCTCGCCCCACGCTGCCGCGGGCGTTCAATGCCAAGACTGTCACATGCCACAGGTCTCGGTTGCCACTTCAGCCTCTCGCTTTGGTCGGGCAGCGAGCCACTCCGATAGCCCCAGCCTCGCGCGCGCGCTGACGGTTATCGTCGAGCTTGCTGACGCCCAAGCTCAGCGAGGCATCCCGCTTGAGTACCGAGTCCGAATCCAAAACACGGGAGCGGCTCACCACGTGCCTACCGGCAACCCCTACAAGTCCTTGAGCTTCGTGATCCAGCTTCGAACGCTTGAAGGCGAGGTGCTGGCGGCCTCGGAATCCGAGGTCCTTCGCAGGATAATGAGCGACACGGCGCCGTTCGAGACGGTGTCCGACAACCGCATTCCCGCCGGCGGAGAGCACGTCTTCGGCGGTTCAGTGTTAGCTGCCCATAGTGTAAGCGCGGGCCCCATTCTCTTCGTTGTCGGCGCGCAAGCCGACGGCGAACCGCTTACCGTACTTCAAGACAT
>CAZKOI010000489.1:0-2520 GCA_964554315.1 uncultured Enterobacterales bacterium
GCCCCGCCGCCATTGCACACTTGGCTCGAACCCGACCAGTCGGGCCCCCCGCCGTTGTAGCCGGCTTGTCCGCCTGCGTAGATGTAGAGCGTGTCGCCCGGCTCAACCGTGAGCACGCCCCGCGCCTCTCCACCGCGACCGGCTCTCGAGCCTGTGGTGCTGGCCTTCTTTCCGCCCGCGCCGACCGCCGTGATCGTGACCTCCGTGATGCACTCGGGCACCACCCATGTCTGGACGCCGCCGGTGTAGTCGAAGGCCTCCGAGCCCCCGGGCGCGGAGTCACACTCGTCCTCATCGAGGATCCCGTCGCAGTCTCCGTCGATGAAGACCGTGGTCGAGGCTGGATCGGCATCGTCACAGTCATCGGCCGTCAAGAATCCATCGCAGTCCCCATCGGTGGGAATGGTGGTCGAGGTCGGATCGGCGTCGTCGCAGTCATCCGCGGTCAAGACGCCATCGCAGTCCCCATCCGTCCCCCGGGTAGTGGAGGTGGGGTCCTCGTCGTCGCAGTCCCCGAAGGTGAGGATGCCATCGCAGTCCGCATCCATGGCCACCGCAGTGGACGTCGGGTCACCATCATCGCAGTCATCGGCCGTCAGAATGCCGTCACAGTCTCCGTCGACAGCACGGACCGAGCTTGTGGCGTCTCCATCGTCGCAGTCATCCACTGTCAGCGTTCCGTCGCAGTCGCGGTCAATGGCCGAGTGCGTCGAGCCGGAGTCCGCATCATCACAGTCGCTGGCGTCTACCGTGAGCCCGGGCCCACCACAGCTCACCATCGTGGAGTCGGGATCACCAAAGCCGTCGCCATCGCCGTCGACATGGAGCGGCGTCGCATCTGCCGCGTCCGGTTCATCGGTCACACCGTCGCAGTCGTTGTCTGCGCCGTCACAGACCTCAGTCCCGGCTGGACTAATCGCCGCGTCGTCATCATCGCAGTCTGTGGAGTCTGCAACGTAGCCCTCCCCCTCACAGCTTCGGACCGGCTCACCTGGATCACCAAAGGTGTCGCCATCGGTATCCCTGTACCAAGTGGGCGCATCAACCGCATCGGGCTCATCAACATCCCCGTCGCAGTCGTTGTCTCGACGGTCACAGACCTCGTCTGCATCGGGATTCGTGCTGGCTCTCGTGTCGTCGCAGTCACCGGCAACGCCGATGTACCCCGATGGTCGAGCACAGGCCGAGAGCGAGGCCGCGCTGTCTCCGAAGCTGTCGCCATCGAGATCGATGTACCACGTCACCGCATCGGCGGCGGTTCCCTCATCCACGCTTCCGTCGCAGTCATCATCCACTCCCACGGTGGCACAGAGCTCATCGGCGCCCGGCGAGATGGCGGGATCCGCGTCGTTGCAGTCGCCGTCTTCGAGGGTCCAGCCATCGCCGTCCTCGTCGGTGCCAACGGGCGGATCATCCGCCGGCCCAGCGGTATCGGAGGGGAGTGCCGTATCCGGATGCCCCGTCTCGACCGGACCCGTGTCAGAATCCGAGTCGGCATCGGCATCGGCGTCGGCGTCCGTATCGGCGTCCCCGTCGGCTTCATCACTGACGCATACGCCATCGACCGCTACGGTTCCGGGGCCACATCCTGGCTTGTCTTGAGAGCAACTGAGCCCAACTATGGCGGCCGACATGATTGGTAAGAGACGCATTTTTTACCTCGAGACTGCATTCATCCACCAGAGGCTGCGATGCTCCCGGCGACTTCGCCCTACTGTACACCACGCAGCATATAGCTACGCCATCATTAGATCGCCGAGAAGCCCACGTAGTAGTCGACGGGCCCTGAAGGCGTGTAGATGATCGGGCGCCACCCGAAGGAGATGGGCCCATAGGAAAACGGACCCGTGTAGGTCGTCACACCGCCATTGCACGAGCGATCCGGGTAGAACACGCTGTAGACGGCACCGCTTGGGATCGTAATTGAAGCGCTACCGACGAGACATCCGTACTCTGAGGTGGCGAACCGGGAGGCGAAGCTCACCGACAAATCAAATTCAAACTCAAAGCTCAGTCCTGTGGAGGACGTACAGGCTGCAGACTTCACCAGACGACCCAGCTCATCCAGCGTGACGGTGGTATCGACCGTGCAGATGTCCGTCTCCGTATCGCCGTTCGCGAACCGTACACGGACATCGTAGGTACCCGCGAAGACCGCTGCGTCACAGTCGGTACACTCGGGATAGTCGCCCCAGTCCCAGAGGTCGTCCCCCTCCTCTTCTTCGGCCGTCGAGGCCAAGGGGTCGGTACCAGCAGCCACCTCATCTCCGTCCGATGTGCCGTCTCCATCGGTGTCGGCGACCACTGGACTTGTCCCCGCCGCCAGCTCCTCACTGTCCGTTAGTCCATCGCCGTCGGTGTCGGCGGACTCTGGGTCAGACCCATAGGCGACCTCCTCAGCATCCGTGAGGCCGTCCCCATCGGTGTCAGGAGCGGGTGTTCCTCCTCCGTCCGATGAACCGCCACCGTCCGATGAACCGCCACCGTCCGATGAACCGCCACCGTCCGATGAACCGCCAC
>CAZKOI010000490.1:0-2519 GCA_964554315.1 uncultured Enterobacterales bacterium
CGGGGTTCCAGTTGAACCGGAGGAAGCCGAGGGTGGCGCCGACTGCAGAGCACAGCAAGAGCGCTCCCACGACGTTCCCCTCGACCACGCTCATTACGAAGAGAGTGGCTCCCGCCAACACCACAACCCCGCCGGCAAGACCATCGAGTCCATCGATGAGGTTGATGGCATTGGTGACCAGAACGATCCAAAACAGCGTGACCGGAAAGCCCCATGCACCGAGCGCGATCGGGCCGGCAAATGGGACGCTCACGAAGTCAATCTGGACGCCTGCGTGGAACACCACCATCGCGGCGGTGATTTGCCCGATGAGCTTGGTCAGCGCGCGGGCTCCCTTTAGGTCGTCATGAATGCCGACGGCGAGGACGAGCCCGCCTCCGCATAGCAGGGAGATCAGGAGGCCTCGCTCGGCGAACAGGGCGGCAGAGATGTCGTTGTCCCAGAGCGCGAGCGCGAGGATGGGTATGGAGAATGCAATCGCCACGGCGATGCCGCCAAGGCGGGGGATGGGCGCGCTATGGATCTTCCGACCCTCGGGCTGGTCGTAGAGCTTCCACCGGATGGCCAGGTTCCGGATAAGCCACGTGAGCGCGATTCCGCAGAAGAACGCAATGGCAAAGGCGATGAGGAAGGTACGCATCGGGTGATCAGCCTGTCTGGCGCTCTTCGGGGGGATCGCCGTAGGTCGAGTTGTAGTCGTAGTAGTAGTAGTACCCGTAGCCGGTTCGGCGAATGTCGAGCTTGTTCACGATGGCGCCCAGGATGTTCGCCTTCACCTCAGAGAGGCGCGAGCGGCACTGAAGGACGTGGTCTCGGTTGGTCTTGTTGGACTCGATCACCATGAGGACTCCGTCGACGAAGCGCGACAGAATGAGGGGGTCCGCTACGGCGCCGATCGGGCTCGAGTCAATGATGATGATGTCGTAAGCGCTCAGGTAGTCCAGCATGCGTGACATCCGCTCTGAACCCAGGAGCTCGGCCGGATTGGCCGGGCGTGGTCCGGAGGGCATGATGTCGAGCCCCTTGACGTGTGTCTGCTGGATGCAGCTTCCCACGGGCGCGTTTTGCTCGAGGACATTGCTGAGGCCACGCTCGTTGGGCAACGAGAAGAGCTTGTGCTGGGTCGGTCGACGAAGGTCGGCGTCAATGAGGAGCACCTTCGAGCCGGTCATCGCGATGATCGAAGAGAGGTTGGATGAGATAAAGCTCTTGCCTTCTCTGGGGACGGCCGAGGCGATCAGCAGCCGTGTGGTGCCACGACCGGAGTCTGGTGTCCTGAACAGGACGTTGGTTCGGATGCTTCGGAGCGCTTCTGCCGCCGTGGAGCGGGGTCGAGCGTTGACGTAGATGTTCCGATCTCGCTCATGCTCGAGGCTCAAGAGGTCCGAAGAAGTGAGCACTGGGACCGCGCCCAGGAAGGGCACGCCAACCACCTCTTCGAGGTCCTCGCGACTCTTGATCGTGGAGTCGACATACTCCATGAAGAAGGCCAGCGCGATGCCACCGAGCAGACCGATCAGGAGGGACATGGGCAGGTTGGTGGTGAGCTTGGGTCGCACCTTCTTGGCGATGGGTGTGGCGCGGTCGATAAACCAGATGTTGTTGGACTGGATGAGGCTCGCAAGGTCCACCTCGCTCATGCGCGTGTCGAGGATGGAGAACAAGCCCGCATTCTTGTCCGCGTTGGCCTGTAGAAAGGCCAACTCGATGCCTTTCTTCTCAAGCCCTTCGAGCGCGGTCTCGGCTTGCTGCGCAGCCGCTTCAAGGGCCGCCTCACGCTCGGCGACAATCTTTATCTCGGTTTCCTTACCCGTCATCAGCTGCTCGACTTGAGCCTTGATCTGGGTCGTGAGCCCATCGAGCTTCGCCTGCGCGCCGACCATTTTCGGGTGGTCGGGAAGGTAGCGCACGGCGAGGGCGGCGCGCTCTTGCTCGGCGGTCCTGTACGTCTGGAGCAGGCTCTGAAGGACCGGGCTGTCCTCGCTCATGTGTGTCGCGAGGCCCGTCCACCGTTCCGCACGAGCGAGCGCAAGGGCACGGTCGTGGGTGGCTTGCAGGGCGACACGCTCGGCGTGGGTAGCGCCCAGCCGCTCTCTGAGTTCGCTCAGGGTTCCACGGACGCTCTCCATCTCGCCCAAGCGGTTCTCGTACTTGAACTCGTGGACCTGCTGGTCAGACTCATACTTGCGCTGGCGATAAACCTCCTGCTGCTCGCGCAGCCAGGCGAAGGCCGCATTGGACGTGTCGAGGGATCGCTGAAGGTTGAGCTCGATGTAGGTCTCGGCGAGGGTATTCGCGAACAGCGATGCCTTCTCGTAGTCGGGATATTCAACGGTGATGTAGGCCAGGCGGCTGTCGAGGTCCGGCCGGATCTTGAGGTGATCTTTGAAGAACTCGTAGGGCGACTCGACGTCGTCAAAATCGGTGATTCCATGCCGCTCCTGAAGGCGGTAGACGGTTTCCTCGATGACGGTTCGGCTCTCCATGATTCGGTACTGCGTCGCGTAGTATGCTTTACG
>CAZKOI010000491.1:0-2517 GCA_964554315.1 uncultured Enterobacterales bacterium
CCGGTTCCGGCGGCGGCAGCCCCGTATGCCTGGCTGAATCTTCCTCGGACTTCGCCCGCCCCGCCAAGCGTTCGGTCGCCGAGAAGGTTTGAATGGAATCATCCAGAGGGGTCGGGTCTGCCCATCGCTGACCTGGGCGTGTTGAGCACGGCGGAAGTCGAGGTATTGCACACATTGGGGATGGACACCATTGGAAGATTCCTGTCCCACCCACCGCGAGACCATCAGATCGTGCGCATGGCAAAGCTCACGGTACCCGAGTTGGGGGATGGGCTGGAGGAGATCCAGGCTCCTGATTTGTCGGATCCGGTCATGGTTCGCGGACGGCTGACGAAGCGATTCGTGAGGGTGTCTGCAAACGGTTGTCGGTATGAGGTGGCCCTGAGTACGCGCGATGGTGGGGCGGTCCGATGCGCTTGGGTAAACGCTAAGCCCAGGGGGTGGGGCCACTGGCGGCACGGGATGGAGATCGCCTTGGTCGGGGCGCCCGAACAGGGTGATGACGGATGGGCAATTTTTGAGGCCGAGCCGGTAGGGATCGACGGACGTGGAAGCGGATGGATGCCTGTTTATGGGATTGACGGAGTCGATGACCGAAAGGTCAGAGCGCTCGCTGCTGCGGCGCTTGGACACATCGCCGGCCGTCTTCGGGACCCTCTTCCTCCAAAGCTGGTGGAGTACCACAAGCTGATCAGCCTTGATGACGCTCTCCGTGACGCCCACTTCCCTGCGAACAAAGCTGGAAAGGGCCGCTCGCGATTGGCCTTTGAAGAGTTGTTGCTTCTGCAGGCGGGCATTGGCTGGCGAGCAAAGAGCAGAAATCCGACACGCGGTATGCCCCACAAGGTGCTGCATGGCTCGATCGGTGAACTCGGCGTCCAGCAAGGTGTGGGCCTGACCGACTCGCAGGAGACAGTATTCTCCGAGATCCGGAGAGATCTGAAGAGTAGTCACGCGATGGTGCGCTTGCTGCAGGGTGAGGTGGGAACTGACAAGACCACGGTTGCGATGCTGACTGCGGCGGTCATTGTTCAAAACAAGGCGCAAGTGTTGTACGTGATGCCCGACGCGAGCGCAGCAGAACGTAGGTTTTTGTTCTCCGAGGGGATCTTTCGGTCGGTAGGGTTTTCACCTGTTCTCATTCCGGGTGCGCCGACCAGAGGGCAGCTGGACGCTATTGCGCGCGGTGAGGCCCAGGTTGTGTATGGGACCAAGGCTCTCCTTGAGACGAGTCCAAAGTGGTCCAAGTTGGGGCTGGTGATTGTTGAAGAACGAAGCGAGTACGGTACAGTCGACCCGGCTGGGCTCGTTTCCGAAGGCCCTGCCCCTGACCTCTTGGTCATTACCGATACACCCATTCCATCCAGCCTCTCTCTGACCGTGTTCGGTGAGTATCGTATGTCGACGCTCTCGAATGACTATCGGGTGCGGTGTACGTCAACCGTCTACCCGCAGGCCGCTCGCAGTGAGGCCTACCAAGCCATAAAGGATGCGGTGGATGACGGGCGGCAGGCGTTTATCGCATTCCCTGTGGGGGAGGACGGCGACTTGCTCGGTCCGGACGATGCGCTTCGCTACGCGCAGGCATTGCAGGGAGAGGCGCTCGACGGGGTTCGGATAGGGGTCTACTGTTCGGCGATGAGTCGAGAAGACCGACTGAGGGTGTTCGAGGACTTTCAGCACCGCAGAATAGACGTGCTCGTTACGACCACCTTCATCGAGGAGGCTCCTGTCGTCGCCAATGCGAGCGTTGTCGTGGTTGAGCACGCGGACCACCACGAGCTGGCGAGACTGCACCGACTGCGCGGACACGTTGGGCAGGGCGCTGAAGGGGGTCAGTGTCTGATGGTGATGTCTGAGAACCCCAGCTCCGATGCGAAACAGCGTCTCACCCAACTGTCCGCCGAGCGAGATGGATTCAAGATTGCGGAGATGGACCTCAAGGAGCGAGGCTGGGATGCCCTGCTCGGCGAAGGGGCGGATGCCCCGCCGGATTTTCGCTGGGTTGATCCTGTGGTCCATCATCGCCATCTGCTCAGCGCGCGTGATGAGGCCTTTCGACTCGTGAAACAGGACCCGGGAATGCGCCGCAACCGGGAGCTTGCTGAGGCTGTTGCACACCGTTGGGGCCCATGGTTGGGAGAGGACTTCTCCGTCGCACAGGGTGAAGGTGACAGCGGACGGGGCCGCGGCAAGAACAACTCGAAGGGCCGTCGTCGCCGTCGTCGTCGCTAGGAGCCAGATTGCCAACAGCACGCCACAGCACAGAGATTGACGCGTCGCCCGAGCAGGTGATTTCGGTGGTCACGGACTTCGGGTCGTACAGCGACTTTCTCCCAGAGATCGAGAGCTGTGAGGTCCTCAGACAGGACGGCAACCAATGGGACGTCGCCTTCACCGTGAAGATTGTGAAGCGTTTCCGCTATACGCTCCGTCTGAATCGTACGAGCGAGAATCAGATTCGCTGGTACATGACGGACGGCGCGTTCAAGTCCAACGATGGAGGCTGGGACATCG
>CAZKOI010000492.1:0-2516 GCA_964554315.1 uncultured Enterobacterales bacterium
GTGGCCTGCTTCGGCTGGAACGGACGTCCGTGGTCGATGGCCGTCCGCGCAGCCCAGAGCGTGGCCAGCAGACCAACCACCGCCGGTGCGACTCCAAATTGGCGCCGCGGGGTCAGGGCGAGGACCATGATCGGAAGGGCAAAGCCGGTGAACCAGGTGAAGGTCCAGGTGAAGTTGTGCACGTCTTGCACCCAGGAGTCCACGTTTGGATTGGGGGCCATGACCCCTGCGGCCAAGATGGCGACAGCATGGAGGATGACAACGGCCGCCGCGGCGAAGCCGATGGTGTCGAGCAGCAGCAGGCGCTGAATGGTCGCTCGGGGGGCGGGGACGAGCCGCCAGCCGGAGTGTGCCCACCGCCACATGCCCATGCGGCGCTCGGTGCCGATCATGGCTTCCCCGCCCGCCAGCCAAGGCATCGTGAAGAAGGGCAAGAGCGCGGCGTAGCAGGTCAGGATCGGCCGAGCCCGGTGGTGAATCCAACCCGCCGTGGCCAGGTAGAGAACCAGACCGGAGATGAGCACGGCCCACTTGATGCCCTGCGATCGCCAGAGGGTCTGACGGAGCTGCTGCAGGGCGGGCCGTCCCGGCCGATGAGTGTCCGCCGAGTCCGGAAAGAGACTCGTCCAGCCGAAGAAGAATACGGCGGCGCCCGAGAACAGGACCGATCCGCCGAGCCAGATCTGCAGGTACTTCATGAGCAGCGAGGGAGCCGCCATTAGGTCGGCGATCATCACCGCGGCCGTCAGTCCTGCGGTGACGGCGAGGAGGCTCGGCACCACCTCGCTCCAGCGCCGGCTGGGCCAGGCGTTGTGGGGTGCGCGGACGTGGCTCCATCCGAACACGGTGACCAGCGCAAAGGGTGTCCCCGCGGCCAGAATGCCCGCCATGATGCCGAAGGCCTCCCAGCCCGGCAGTCCGAGTCCGGAGACGCTGAAGCGGTCCAACTCCAGAGCGAGGAGAGCGGTGGTGCCGACTTGGGCCAGCAAGAATCCGAGGGCCATGCCGACACTGGCCAGCATCTGGACCGCAATCCCCACCACAGCGAGCGTGCGTCGGGGGATGGGCAGAGGCAGGGTTGTCCCGGTCAGATCCGACCTCGAGAGGGGGAGGCATCCGATGCCGACCAGCACGCTCGCCACCACAGGGCTCCAGCTGCTTCGATCGAAGTGTTGGGCGGCGAACAGGATCGCGTAGCCCGCGATGGTGGCCATCGTGAGTCGGGAGAGTCCGTAGTGACGAGAGGCCGTGAGCCTCAGGGACACCCAGCCATGAACGCCCGCCAGCTGGAGTGTGCGGTTCATGCTGCGCCCCAGCCAAACATGGCATCTTCGAGCGACTGTCCGTACTCGATGAGCTCCTCTGCGGTGCCATCTCGCAGGACCTCACCATTGTTGAGGACCAGGAGTCGGTCGCAGATACGCTCCACGTCGCTGAGCTGATGAGAGCTAATGATCACGCTGCGATCTCCGGCACCTGCGACCTCAATGACGCTCTTGAGGAGCTCTCGGCGGCCCGCGAGGTCGAGTCCGGTGCCGGGCTCATCGAGGATCAGCAGCTCGGGGCGAAAGGCCATCGCGATCAGGAGGCGCAGGCGGGTGCCCTGGCCCCGCGAGAGCGTGCCCGTGTTGGCCTTGGGGTCGAGCTCGAAGCGGTCCAGAAGTGCCTCCGCATAGGCGGCGTCCCAGGTGGGGTAGTAGCCCGAGACGAAGCGCAGGAGCTTGGCGATGCGCATGGTGAACACCGGCTGCTCGTCGGACATGAACGCGCATCGGCTTCTCACGTCCACAAAGTGGGCGATGGGGTCTAGGCCGAGGACCGCCACCTGGCCGGAGTCGGCGGGATCGATCCCCGCGAGCAGGCGGAGCAGGGTGGTCTTGCCGACGCCGTTGCGGCCCACCAGTCCGACGACCTCTCCAGGCATGACGGTCCACTGTGGGATGTGGAGCTCAAAGCGGCCGCGCCTACAGCGCACGTCGTTGAGGTGAACAAGCGCTTCAGTCATGAGAGCTCCGGGTGCGGGTGATGTGTTGAGTGATGATGGCGGCGATCTCTTCGTCATCGAGGCCGAGCTGTCGGGCCCGATCGACCGCCTGTGTGAGCGCTGACTCGGCATCGGCTCGGGCCTGCTGGGCCGCGGCTCGACCCACGTCGTCGGCGACAAAGGTGCCTTGACCTTGTCGGCGAACGATCAGCCCGTCGTTCTCGAGGTCGGCGTAGGCACGGCGGACGGTGATCAGCGAGACCTGCAGCTCGAGCGCCAGGTCTCGAACGGAGGCGAGCCGGGAGCCGGGCTCAAGCGTGCCGGCCCGGACCATGTCCGCCATCTGGTCGACGATCTGTCGGTAGAAGGGGACGCCAGAGGCTGAGCTGAGTGTGAGGATGATGTTGGGCATAAGGTGTCTTGGTGTGTATAAACACATACACACTAGGCTCGAGCCATGCCAAGAAAAAAATCGAATTACTGGCGGAATCGGTGTCCGTAATCGTCAGACGCAGCTCCACTGACGCCCCCC
>CAZKOI010000493.1:0-2495 GCA_964554315.1 uncultured Enterobacterales bacterium
AGAAACAAGCATGTTTGGATTGTTCAAGCGAGACCCGACCAAGAGACTGGCCGCAGCCATCGATGAGAAGCGCAAGAAGGCCCTCATGGCCCAGCGCTCTGGGGACATGAGGGCCTTCGCGGCGCTCACTGCTGAGGTTGAGGCCCTTGAGGATGAACTCATCGCTCACCGTGACGGGGCCTGAGCCTGCCATCCTCTCCGGTCAGTGGGCGGTAGCGGCGCCTTCTGCTTTGTTGGACCAGCCCGCGGGCAGCCTGTCTGAGTGCTGGGCCTCCTTGATGGTGGTCCAGTGTGCTTCCGCGGCGAAGATTCTGTCGCGCGTGGATAGGTCCGACATGGTCAGCGTGAAGAAGATCAGCATGAAGAACAGGGTGGTTCCGAGAACGAGGACGTTCATTGCGGGACCGCCCTTCATGTGCATGAACCATGCGACGACCAGAGAGCCCTTGATGGTGGCGACCACCACAGCCCAGAAGACGGCCTCGCGCTGAATCAGCCCAAGCTCGCTGACGCCGACGGTGACAGCCGTGAGCACCAGGAGGGCACCGTACACGCCGAGGTAGACGTTGAGCGGGGTCGGCTCGTGGCCATGAACCTCTGGTTCGGGCTCGATAGGGCCTGGAGCGGTCGGGTCGATCAGAACAGAACCGCTCTCAATCCCCTTGATGCGAGCGAACAGTTGCTCACCGTAGACGGTCGAGAAGACCGACACCAAGAGGTTGCCGACTACGGGCAGCAGAACGATGAACGCGAGTCCAACCGAGAGGAGTCCAAAACAGACGAGGACATTCAATAAGATTTCCACGGTGACTCCTTAGCGAACCAAGTAAAGCATGGGAAAGAGGAAGATCCAGACGAGGTCCACAAGGTGCCAATAGAGGCCGATGTTCTCGAGCAGAGAGTTGTTCTCTGCGGTGACCCGACCCTTCTTCACGAGCATCGCGACCCATGCCAGGAGGCCCATACCGATGATGACGTGGAGGGCGTGAAGTCCGGTCAGGGTGTAGTAGATGCCGAAGAAGAGCCCCGCCATACCCTCCACCTCGCCTGCGGCGTAGTGCTTGCCGGGGAAGATGCCGAGATCGAACTTGTGGGTGTACTCCACCGTTTTGACGCCGAGGAAGACGAAGCCGAAGATCACGGTCACCCAAAGGTAGCGTACGCTGTGCTTGATCCGATTGAGCTCAAGCTCGCGCACCGCCAGGACCATGGTGAGGGAGCTGGTCAGAAGCACGACAGTGTTGAACGCACCCAGCCACTTGTCCAAGACATCCGCGCCGGAGAGCCAGGTGCCAGGGTAGAGCCATCGATAGGCGATGTACGCCATAAAGAGGCCGGAGAAGAAGAGCACCTCTTGGCCGATGAAGAGCCACATACCAAAGTTGGCTGCCGAGCGCTGCTGCTCTGCCGAGGCGAAGAAGTGGGCGACCCAGGAAGGCCGCTCTGCGGTGGATTCTTTAGCGCTCATTTCGTAGCTCCCACAGCCTCATCAGGCGCAGTGCCTGGCTCGACTGGATAATCGTAAGGGGACCCGGAAACCGTTGGCTGTCCGTGGAAGTTGTGCTCGATGGGCGGGGTCTCTGTGCGCCACTCAAGCGATAGGCCATTCCACGGGTTTCGTGATGCCACGGGGCCGCGGAGGGCGCCGTAGATCAGGTATCCGAGCGTGACAAACAATGAGGTGCCCAGGCAGAAGGCGCCGACTGTCGCGATCTGGTTCAGGGTCTGGTACGACGCAATGTACTCGTAGTAGCGGCGTGGCATGCCGCGGCTACCCACGAGGAACATCGGAAGGAAGGTGAGGTTGAACGAGATGAACACCAGCACCGACGTGACGTTCGCGAGCTTGAGTGGGTACATCCGCCCGAACATCTTCGGCCACCAGTGATGAAGGCCTCCGATGTAGGCAATGATGGCGCTTCCCATCATGACGTAGTGGAAGTGGGCCACGACGAAGTAGGTGTCGTGCAGGTGGACGTCCACAGAGAGGGCCCCGAGCACCACACCGGTCAATCCGCCGATCATGAAGAGCGCGAGGAACGTGAACACGTACATCATCGGCGGGGTAAAGTGGATGTGTCCCTTGTACAGGGTGGCGACCCAGCTGAAGACCTTGATGGCGGTTGGGATGGCCACGAAGAAGGTCAAGAAGCTGAAGAGCACGCTCGAGTAGATGGACTGCCCGCTCGTGAACATGTGGTGGCCCCACACCAGAGAACCGATGATCGCGATCGAGAGGCTCGAGAAGGCGATGCCCTTGTAGCCAAAGATGGGCCGTTGAGCGTGCACTGCAACCATCTCACTGACGATACCGAAGGCCGGCAGGATCATGATGTACACAGCCGGGTGCGAGTAGAACCAGAAGAAGTGCTGGAAGAGAACCGGGTCTCCGCCCAGTGTGGGATCAAAGATCCCGATGCCGATGGAACGCTCGACCATCAGCAGCAGGACGGTGATGGCGAGCACCGGAGTCGCCAAGATCTGCACCGCGCTGG
>CAZKOI010000494.1:0-2494 GCA_964554315.1 uncultured Enterobacterales bacterium
CAGACGCCGGATCCACCGGTCGTGGTCCAGTGGTCGGGGTCCCAATCTGCCTTGGAGGAGGCTGACTCGGCTGATGCATCTGCGCAGGTGTCGTCGGGCAGGTGCGCGACGAGTGGGATGTCGCCACCGTCCGTGTTCACGGCGTGGACCGGGGCGAGTGCGTCAAGTCCTGCGGCGTGGACGGCCTCGACGCGGACGCTGCTGTCAGGGATCGTGGATATGACCCGTGTCGTCCTCGAACTGACGAGGTTTGCCCCACACAATATCGGCACCAAGGCGTTCAGTGATCCGGCCTTCTCTCGCCTTTTCAAGACAGCGTCCTGGGAACGTTCCCCGGACGGACCGTCTGTTTTCTGCGAGATGGCGCTGGTATGATGACGACCCGCTGCGGTCGACGAACACAGTGACCCCGCGCGCAGACCCACTCCGACCTCACCGGTACTCATGAGCGACCTCATAGAACTCCGAGACAATCGAGAAGAGCACGCCTCTTGGCGGGCACTCTTTGCCGAGCCATTGCGAGCCGAACTCGATGAGGCCGCAGAGGTCAACCTCCTCCTGAGCGCCGGACTCCTCGTCCTCATAGAGGGTGAGGAGCGCACCGCTCTCCAGATTGGTCATCGAACCGTCTATCCGGAGGGCTACGAAATCATCGGTGACACGGTGCTTCGGTTCATCGGACAGAGTCTCAGCGAGCGGGGGCATCGTCGGCTCGGCATTGTCAGCGCGCAGATTCACCAAATCTACACCGATCCGGAGCGCGTAGAGCAATGGGAGCGCTACATCGACTGGGCGAGCACGCAGCCCTCGCGCGCCTACGCCATTGAGCCCGACAACCCCACCTATCAAGGCAAGGAGCTCTTGGTTCGTCTGCTGGAGCCCTGCCAAGCCAAGTGCTCCTTCTGCATCTGCCGGTCGGGCCAGCCCGATCTCGTCTCCAGCCTTAACGACGTGGAGGATCGACTCCGAGAGGGGCGCGAGCACGGGAGAGAGATCGCGGTGTTCACGGGAGGAGAGCCCACCCTGATCAAGGAGCTGCCCGCGCTCATCGCCCAAGCCAAGGCCCTCGGATACCGAACCGTCGGGCTGCAGACCAACGGCATCAAGCTCGCCGACCGGGCCTACACGAAGCGACTCCGAGATGCGGGTCTTGACCGGATTCTACAGTCCCTCCACAGCCACGATCCCGCCACCCATGAGTCCATCTTCGAGATCGATGGGTGCTTCGACGCCTGCGTGGCCGGCGCGCGATCCGCCATGGCGCTTGGACTTCGACTGACCCTCAACTTCGTCACCACGCCTCAGAATATCGACCACCACGTCGCCTACGTCGAGTTTGTGCACCGAACCTTTGAGCGAGAGCGGTCGCTCAAGAATCTCTTCATCAGCCGTCACCCCCACATCACCTTCAGCGTGATGTCGCCGCAGGGGTGGGGTGCGCAGCACCATCAAGAGCTCGGTCGGCTGACCGACATCGCCGCCTCCGTCGGAAGAGCCCTTGATCGCGCCCAGCAGCTGGGCATCGACGCGCGGGTACCTGGACTCTGCGGCTTTCCGCCCTGTCTACTGCCACGCCACGCCAAGCAGTTCGATGAGCTGTTCGAGGAGCGACCGGTCAGAATCCCGACCCGTACGCTGTTCGCGGGATGCGACGCCTGCGCGTACGAGTCGAGGTGCTCCGGCTACTGGCGAGGCTATGTCGACCAGCACGGTGCCGACGAATTCGTGCCCATCACCGGGCCCAAGCCGTTCCCCCGCCGTCCGCCGTGGCGACGGTAAGCGATCGTCGAGAGACGGCAATCGGATTGCCGCAACGGTGCATGGACGACAGATGTGGGGGGATGTCCTCGCTTCACCGACCCGAGCGTCCAGCCGACCCGGCGGGTGGGCCCTCTGCCGCCGAAGACTCCGTCATCCAGCGAACAAAGCTCATTAGGATCGCGCCGACCCCTTGATTGTTCTGCGTCACATCCTCCGGGTACCACCAGGACAGCAGCTCGGCGTCGCTGGGCCCGTCCATCACGTAGCGATCAAAGCAGTGGCCGTCGTCGAGGTGACCCATGACGTAGTGGTCGCGCTGCTCAGGCACATACAGGAAGCCGTTACTCGACATCACCGTGCCGTCCCAGTCGACGGTGACCTCTCGATTCGTGCGCACTCGCATGCGCGTCTCGTTGAGGTTGACCATCTCCACCGGCTCGCCCGCAGCCCAGCGTCGCCGGAGGTCGTGACCCAGGCGGTGGAGCGCGGAGGCAAAGGCCTGGCTGTCCTCGGTGCTCCACCGAGAGCCCAGCGCATAGTTGAGCTGGATGCGCCGGTAGCCGAGGTCGCAGAGGTGGGCGAAGTTCTGGTCCGCCAGAGCGGCGTTCGACGGATGGACCACCTGGATGAGGTCATGCGCGATGTCGAGGGCGCGGACCAGGTCGGCGAGGTGCGCCGGACTGTGGGCGTACGAATCCGCCCCGCGCTCAAGGGCTCGTCGGGCGCTGTTCTG
>CAZKOI010000495.1:0-2491 GCA_964554315.1 uncultured Enterobacterales bacterium
GCGTGTAGTAAGACGCTGGGCTGCCGTCCGGGAGCGTTCGCTCCGCTACGACGTTGACAATAGAGCCTCCGTCCTGTGGATGGACCTCTATCGCGCGAACATGGCCCGGGTCTTCGCCTCGTTGCGCCTCGACCAGCCGGTAACCAACCTGGTTTCCCAGGTGCCGCCGGAGGAAGGCTCGCGCGTCGGAGACCGGGAAGCCAATCCTGACCACCTGCTCGAGGTAGGCGTAGTCCCCGGTCGACTGACGCGGAGGCTGATGCCCGTAGCGCTGGAGGGTATTGGCGCTCACCAGAGGTCATCCTCCACATCAATGCGAACGCGCATCACGCGGAAGAGGTCAGCACCGTCCAGCTGAAGCTCCGTACCGCCTTCGCCCTTCTCCCATCCTGGGAGGGGTCGGTCACCCTCATCGAGATCGCCATACAGGCGCACATGAGACACATGGCGAACCTCGGGAATGTCGGTCACCATGCGAGCGAAGTCCTGCGCATAGAGGGTTCCGCCGAAGGACCACCCATCGCGGTCTATTCCTCCCTCGTAAGGGTCTAGGAAGGCTCGCACCCACATCTCGGCCATTTCGCGTACGTGAATGACGTTGGAGTTCGGTCGAAGCCGAAGGGTCACGGAGATGTCGACAGGCTTGAACTCTGCCAAGCGAACCACTGGACTCACGTTGATGAGACTGCGCTTCTTGAGGTAGCTCGATACGTGATCTCTGAGCCCGCCGGACAAGAACGGATCGGGAATATCCTCCCCTCGGCGACGATGAGGTAGAACCACCACCTCCACGGTGCCATCGGCGCCCATCTCCCCGGAGCATGCGGCTCTGGCCACTTCACCGCTGGCCTGCTTGGCGATCATCTCAAAGTCAGCCGCCGTGACAGCCCGGTCGCGGCTAGTGAGGACTGTGGGGGCACGCCGCACAATCTCGTCGATGGTCTCAGCATCCCGCCCACCCGCGGCTGGCAGTAGGTTCACCACGCGAACGGTATCTCCTAGGGCCTCACAGACCTGCACCTCTCCCGGCCCGATGTTTCCGCGCGCGCCGGGGACGACCCGATAGACCTCGACCAAGATGTTGTTCGATCCGACCGGCGCCATCCGACCGCGGATCCCGTTTCCAAAGGTCAGCGTGCCTTCAACCGGATCCACGACGAAGACACGATCGTCCTTGCCCGCCGTCAGCATGTCGGCAGGTGACACCCTGTGCCACTCCTCGGCCTCCCCTCGGTCAGACTGAATCGATACCCTTATGTCTTCCAATAGATCGGGACGGGGAAAGACGGACTGAGCGGCGGCGCCGTGCACAAACAGGGGCCTGCGCAGGAGCTGCACAGCCTGGTTAGGCACGCCATAGCCAGAGTATCGCTCTGTTCGCAGGGTATGAAGATTTACCGCATCAACGGTGTTCAGCATGATGTGCGTCACGGGCGGCAGCGCAGGAATCTGCCCCACCGTGGCACCCTCTGGGAGGGTAAAGCGCCCCCGAAGCCAGAACCCTTCGTTGGCCAATGCAGGCGCTTCCGGCAGGACAAACTCCATCGATCCAGAACGGTTGAGGCGGTAACTCTCGCTCCGCCCTCCATCCGACGCTTCGAGCATCTGCAGCCGCTGCCATGAGGCTCCACCTCGACCCTTCTCGAGCATCTCCCACTCGACACCTACACCATCAGGCAGGAAGGCTTCACCACGGCAACGAAATTGAATGGCGTGATGGCTTCCCTTGGGAAGTGGCTTGTCGAACTCCAGATAAATCGACTGGTTAGGCTGATCGATGTCGACAAAAGAATAGTAGGGAAAGCTCTCGGAGAGGCGCCCGTTGGCCGCGGTGAGCACTCGCGTAAGACGCCGGTTGCGCTCCCGGTGGTCGAGCTGAGCGACGAGCGGACCGGGCAGTGGCTCCTCGTAAGTATCTTGGCCAATGGTCTTGTTGACGCCAATCTCAACGCCATAGATCCGCGGAACGATAGGGTGCGTTTCTTTGTTCTCGTCCTGCCCAGAGAGATTGGATTTGATCAACTCAAGGCGAAGCCATGTCGTCTCAACATCACCCAGTGCATACCTCGCGAGCTCCTTGAGGTGCTTGTTGGGGTCTACCTCGATGCGCACCTTTCGGACGGCCTCGCGCTTCGCGCCATCCTTGTCCAAGTCTGAGAAGGTAAACTTGGTCCACTTCTTGGTCGTGCTGTAGACCACACGCCACGAGTCTTCCGCGCGGTAGCAAAGCTGCAGCTGGTAGAGGTCTTTTGGCTCGGCGATGAGCTCGCCGTTCATCTCAAAGCCAACCTCTAGCTCGATGACCACCGGCGATCCGTTTCGGTTCTCGAAGACGTCCGAGCCAATGAACAGCTTGCGACCGATGGTGGGGGGAAGCACCGGCGAGATCTGAAAGGGCGACCAAGGGCCTTCCGATGCGGGTAGTGTCTCCAAACGACGAATGTCCTCGCCACACATCATGCTGAGTCGCACCGGACGCTGCCAGTTCAGG
>CAZKOI010000496.1:0-2489 GCA_964554315.1 uncultured Enterobacterales bacterium
GTCGCTATGCGACCGGGACAGGGGCGGAGGTACGATCCCTGCCCTACCCCTCCGACGGATACCCGACAGACGACGTGATCGCTGCGTGCGACGAGCACACCGCCATGGTCGCTGTGGTCTCACCCAACAATCCCACCGGCGGCGTGATCGCTGCGGAGGACCTTCGGCGTCTCTCCGCCGCTCTACCTCAGGTCATGTTGATGGTGGACCTGGCCTACACCGAGTTCTCGGACTGTGACCTCACCGAAGCTGCGCTCGCTCTCCCCAACGCGGTCGTCTTTCGTACCTTCTCGAAGGCGTCGGGTCTGGCGGGTCTGCGTCTCGGCTATGCGATGGGGTCCGAGCGATGGATTGACGTCCTTCGGGGTGCGGGCCTGCCCTACCCGGTCTCCAGCCCGGCCCTCACGCTCGCGGATGCGATTCTCGATGATGCCGGGAGCGCCGACGCGGACATTGCACAGATCAAGACCGCGAGGACTCGAATTACCGACGCACTCGAGCGGGCCGGACTGACGGTCTACCCCTCGCAGGGAAACTTCGTGTTCGCCCGCGGAACGGATGGGGCCTGGTGGCGGGATGCCATGGCGGGACTGGGCATCGGCATTCGTGCGTGGCCCGGGGATGGCGCGCTCCACGACGCCATCCGGATCAGCTGCCCCTCGACTCGATCCGAGACCACCCGCCTCTGCCGCGCGATCGACACGATCGCCAAGCCCCAGGCCATTCTCTTCGACATGGACGGTGTCCTCGCGGATGTCTCTCGGTCCTACCGTGTCGCCATTCAGCACACCGCCGCTCGTTTCGGCGTCGAGGTCACTCCGAACGACATCGAGGACATCAAAGCATGCGGTGACGCCAACAACGACTGGGTGGTCACCCACCGCCTGGTCACGGCGGCGGGGGTCAGCACAACACTCGACGCCGTAATGAGTGTCTTCGAAGGGCTGTATCAAGGATGCGACAGCGCGGTGGCGCTGTACAAGCAAGAGACACTGATCGGCACAAGGACGTCCATCATGACCCTCAAGAAGCGGTACCGACTCGGTATCGTGACCGGACGTCCGCGAGCCGACGCACAGCGATTCCTCAAGGACTTCGGGCTGTCCGACCTGTTCGACGCGGTGGTGTGCATGGAGGATGCTCCACCTAAACCCAGCCCAGAGCCGGTGACCATCGCAATGAATGCGTTGGGTGCCGACCGCGCATGGATGATCGGTGACACACCCGACGACGCTGTCGCCGCTAGAAACGCAGGTGTCCTCCCCATCGGCGTTGTCGCACCGGGTGTATCAGATGCTGCAACAACCACACTCCTCAGGTCGGGGGCCGCGGTGGTTCTCGACCGATGGGACCAAATCCGGGAGCGACTCACATGAGCGCACGAACTGCCACGCTTCAGCGCCGAACCCGCGAGACCGACATCACCCTCACGCTGGACGTCGACGGCTCCGGCCAGGCCGATGTGCAGACGGGAATCGGCTTCCTCGACCACATGCTGACGGCTCTCACTCGACACGCTCGCTTCGACCTGACGCTTCGCTGCACCGGAGACCTCGATGTCGACGGTCACCACACCAGCGAAGACTGCGCGCTGGTGCTCGGGGAGGCCATGGACCAGATCCTCGGCGACCGGTCCGGTATTCATCGCTTCGGCTTTGCATACTGCCCGATGGACGAGGCCCTCGCCCGAGTCGCCGTTGACCTTTCGGGACGGCCCGCCTCGGTGGTGGACCTGGGCCTTCGCCGTGAGCGAATCGGCACCATGGCCACCGAGAACATCACCCACGTGTTCCATTCGCTGGCGATCGCGATGCGTGCGTCTCTGCACGTGGACTGCTTGCGGGGTGAGAATGACCATCACCGGGCCGAGGCGTCGTTCAAGGCGTGTGCACTCGCACTCCGCACCGCGCTCGCGACCACAGGCGACGACACCATCCCGAGCACAAAGGGGGTGCTCTAATGACATCGATCACCATCCTTCGAACGGGCCTGGCCAACCTGGCTTCCGTCACCGCAGCGTTCAGGCGACTCGGAGCCGACATTATCCTGGCCGACGACGCCCACATGATCTCGAGGGCGACTCGCTTGGTCGTACCCGGCGTGGGTGCGTACGGCGAGGCGATGAACCGACTCCGTGCTGCGGGACTGGTGTCTCCGCTTCGCGACCGCATCGCCGAGGGACGCCCCACCCTGGCGATATGTCTCGGTCTTCAGATCTTCGGTACCGGTAGCGAGGAGTCTCCGGGGGTGTCGGGTCTGGGCTGTGTGTCCGCGATGACCACGGGATTTGATGTCACACTTACCTCGCCGCAGATGGGCTGGAACCGAGTGACATCAACGGACAATGCTGTGTTGTGCGAGTCCGGCTACGCCTACTTCGCCAACAGCTTTCGGTTCGAGCGCATACCTGCGGGCTGGGCGGGAGCGACCGCAAACTACGGTGGTCCGATGGTCGCTGCGCTGGAGCGCGGCGCGGTCCTTGGATGTCA
>CAZKOI010000497.1:0-2479 GCA_964554315.1 uncultured Enterobacterales bacterium
GGCTCTGTGCGCCTGCAGGGCACCTGGACCACAGAGAAGCAAGGCCGAAAGCACTATGCCGTCGTGACATCGATACCCTACGGCGTAAACAAGGCGACGTTGCTGGAGAAGATCGGCGCTTTGATCGCGGATCGCAAGGTCCCTCAGCTCTCCGACGTGCGGGACGAGTCGACCGACGAGGTCCGAATCGTCCTCGAGCTACGCAAGCCGAACGACGGTCCGGCGGCCATGGCCTTCCTCTTCAAGCACACCCCCCTGCAGATCAACTACAACGTCAACCTGACGTGCCTCGTGCCGGTGCCCGGTTCCGACGTTCCGCAGCCGGAGCGCGTCAACCTGCGAAAGATGCTCTGGTCATGGCTGCTCTTCCGCCATCAGACCGTTCGCCGACGCTTTGAGTTCGAGCTCGAGAAGCTCCGGGAGCGCATCCACATCCTCGAAGGTTTTGAGATCATCTTCGACGCGCTCGACGAGGCCATTCGGATCATCCGTGGTTCCGAGGGAAAGCGAGACGCTGCAGAGCAGTTGATGGGTCGCTTCAACCTGGACGATGTGCAGACGGAGGCCATCCTCGAGCTCAAGCTCTACAAGCTCGCCAAGCTCGAGATCCTCTCCATTCGCGAAGAGCTCGAGGAGAAGCGCGCAGAGGCAGCTCGGATCGAGGCCATTCTCGCTTCGGATGCCGAGCTGTGGGCCGTCGTCAGCCAAGAGCTCGGTGAGATCAAGAAGCTCTATGGTGAACCACGACGCACCGCGATTGGCGGCGAGGTAATCGACGTCTCGACGTTCTCCGAGGCGGACTACATCGTGGCGGAGAAGACCTACGTCATCGTCACCCGCGACGGCTGGATCAAGCGTCAGCAGAGCTTCTCCGACATCGAGAAGATCCGGGTCAGAGAAGGAGACGAGGTCGGCTGGATCGGCAAGGCTATCACCAAGAGCACAATCACTTTCTTCGGCGACCAAGGCTCGGCCTACGTCCTCCGAATCGACGATATTCCATCAACCACGGGCTATGGCGAGCCTGTGCAGCGTCACTTCAGCTTTGGAGACGGCGAGCGCATTGTGGGTGTCGTCTTGAACGATGAGCGCTCGCTTCCGCCCGTTCCCGATGACCTTCCGCAAGCTGAGTTGGCGGAAGGTGACGAGCCTGATCCTCCGCCCCCCCACTGCATTGCCGTCACGAAGAAGGGGCGCTGCATTCGGTTCGCCCTGGCAGGACATGCCGAGCCCTCGACCAAGAACGGCCGGCGCTTCATGCGCCCAGACGGCGACGATGATGCCGTGGTGGCCGTCTACGTCACCGACACCACGGAGCACCTGAGTCTGGCCTCTGAAGCAGGCCGAGCCCTCACCTTCCCCGTCGCTGAGGCCAAGTTCATTCGAGGGGCAGGCAAGGGCGTCATCGCGATGAAGCTTCGGGACGGCGATCAGGTCATGGCCTTCGAGCTTACGCGCCATAAATTTGAGGGCGCTCTGGTTTGCACACCTCAAGGACGAGAAGAGACCATTCGCCCATCGAAGTTCGCCGGGAAGCGCGCTGCTCGTGGCTCTGTGGTCTTGAAGCGTGGCCGCTTTGTTGACTGGACGAGGACCTGCCTACGCTACGACCTGACGAGCGCCGTTGAGGATGAAGATGACACGCCCGACGGAGGCGACGAAGGAGGCGGCGGTCCGGAAGAGACCGAGAGCCTCGCAAACCAAGGTGAAACCAAAGATATCAGCATTCAGCAGGGACTCCCTCTCCCCATGGGGCCCGGAGGTGATGCATGATGGATACACCCTCCTCAACCTCCTCAGACTCTCCTAGGAAGAACCAACCGGTGTCCAACTCTTACACCGCTCGCGACATCACCGTCCTCGAAGGTCTGGAGCCTGTCCGGAAGCGGCCGGGTATGTACATCGGCGGAACCGGGTCCCCCGGCCTGCACCACTTGGTCTGGGAGATCGTTGACAACGCCGTCGATGAGGTCATCAACGGACACGCCACGACCATTGGCGTGACACTGCACCGGGATGGTCGAACTGTCACGGTGACGGACAACGGACGTGGCATTCCCGTTGACATCCACCCGCAGCACGGCAAGTCGGCCCTCGAGCTGATCCTGACGACCCTACACGCCGGCGGAAAATTCGATCAGAACAACTACATTACCTCTGGCGGACTCCATGGGGTCGGCTCATCGGTGGTGAACGCGCTCAGCTCTGAGATGGTTGCCACCATCACCAGGACCGGTGGGAAACACCAGCAGACCTTCAGGCGCGGTAAGCCCAAGGGGCCTTGCGAGCGCATCGGAGACTCTCGAGGCTCTGGAACGTCGATCTGCTTCACACCCGACACCGAGATTTTCGGCGACCTCGTGCTCGACCCACAGCTCATTCGAGAACACCTTGAGGTCAGCGCCTACCTCAATAAGGGCATGAAGGTCATCTTTAAGGACGAGACCAACAACGTCCGTGAAGAGATTCAGCACGACGG
>CAZKOI010000498.1:0-2478 GCA_964554315.1 uncultured Enterobacterales bacterium
GTGCGAGGAGACGAATGACCAAGTCTGAATTGATGGAGGCCCTCGCGGAGTCTCGTGGCTTGTCGAGGCGTACCGCAGAGGAAGTGGTCAACGTCGTGTTTGATGGCATGCGTGACGCACTGCGAGACGGTGGGCGCATCGAGATTCGTGGTTTTGGTAGCTTCAAGACTCGGAACTACAAGGGACGCAAGGGGCGGAACCCCAAGACCGGCCAAGAGATTGTCGTCAAGCCAAAGGTGCTGCCCATATTTAAGGTGAGCAAGCTCATGCGAGATCGAATCAACAAAGACTTGGAGTAGTCCATGCTTTCCGCCCTCATAGCCATCAGCCTTGGCGCCCATGCTACGACCCTCTACGTCAACGGAACACCGGTTGAGGGTCTGAGAGACTTCGAGTTCACCAACGTGACGGTTCAGGTTGATGAGAACGGAGACGTGTTCATCATTGCTCCCCAGTACAATGTGTCGCTTGGCGAGAAGGCAGAGGCCAAGAACAAGAAGAGACGGGCTCGAAAGGACGTAACGACCCCGCCCACACCGACGGGGGATGGGTCCGTGCCCTCGAACCGCTGGTGGCTCATCTCCGAGGACAACCAGAGCACTGGACATGTGATCGATGTGTCGGTCAACGGCACTGTCGTCAGCACGTTCAAGTCTGCGGGCAAGCAGATGATCATGGATGTGGGACCGTACCTCAACGCCGGAGCCAACACTGTTGAGTTCTTGAGCCGTGGCGAGTTGCCAGGAGGCGGCGCGCTGTTCCTGTACTTGGGCACTGGCTCGGTGGACGGCGGTCGGATTTCACAGGACGAGCCCAAGATAAAGTTCAAGCGGAACGCCTCGAGCGAAGCCACAGACTCGGTGAGCTTCACGCTGACGGTGGATTAAGGCTTGGGTTCGATAAACCTCCGCGCCCCGAGACTGCAGCCTGTTGATCGGGGTGCAACGGTTTAGACGATCGGGCGCGGCGTAGGGCGAATTTATAGGGAAGATCCGGCGGGCACATTGCGGGTGTATTGATCACGTCGGGATCCACGCTACAGTGTTGACGTGGCAAGTCTGTCACGCCTGAAATCCCCTTTTATCCTTCCACATTTGTCCTCTCGAACCGCTTGGCTGGTCTCAGCCCGAGGCGGCTCGCTTCCCATCCTCGAGTCCTGTTGAGTCCATGGCTGCTGTACGTTCTCTCGAAACCCCCGGAGCGGGCAACCGCACCTATGTTCTAGACACCAATGTCCTCCTCTATGACCCCAATGCTCTAGAGGTCTTTGAGGACAACGACCTCGTGATTCCGATTACGGTTATCGAGGAGGTCGATCGGTTCAAGAAAGACCTCAACGAGACGGGCCGCAATGCCCGACTGGTGTCTCGTCGACTCGATGAGCTCCGCTCCAAGGGGCGCCTATCGCGTGGTGTGCCGCTTCCGACCGGCGGTACGCTTCGTGTCGAGATCCCCAACGGGAACGAGCAGAAGGTACCCAGCATCTTGATGAGTCATAGCAATGACAACCAGATCATCAACGTTGCCCACAAGCTCAGTCAGGTGTCAGAGCCCGGTCACGTGATCTTGGTGACTCGTGACACCAACATGCGAATCAAGGCGGACTCGCTTGGGATCGTTGCAGAAGACTACGAGCATGCCCACATTCACATCGATGAATCCTATACAGGGGTTCGTGAGCTAACGATTTCAGGTCAACGATTGGGAGAGTTCTACAGCCAAGGGGGCCTCCCATGGGAGGATGGTGAGGCCTATCCAAACCAATTTCTACTCCTCAAGTCAGAAGAGAATCCCAGCCAAACCGGCATGGCCCGATACGACCAGAAGCAAAAGCGACTTCGTCCTGTGGGCAAGCATCGTGAGGGGGTCTGGGGGATCTTCGCTCGAAACAAGGAGCAGCTGTTCGCGCTCGAGATGCTGATGGATGACTCCATCCACTTGGTGACGATCGACGGAATGGCCGGTACGGGTAAGACGCTCATGGCGATCGCCTGTGGCCTCAAGAAGGTTGCCGATGATCGTGACTTCAGGAGGCTCGTTGTCAGTCGTCCGATTTTCCCGCTGGGCCGCGACATGGGGTTTCTCCCCGGAGACGTCAGCGAGAAGCTGAATCCGTGGATGAAGCCTATCTTCGACAATCTCGATCTCCTCCTCGGCGAACACGACCGAGAGGAGCGGCGGGGGGGGGGACAGCCCTCCTACCAGGCGCTGTTGGACCAGGGCATCCTCGAAGTCGAGCCCCTGACCTACATCCGTGGTCGATCAATGCCCCGACAGTACCTCGTGGTCGATGAGGCTCAAAACCTGACGCCCCATGAGGTAAAGACCGTTCTGACGAGGGCAGGGGAGGGCACGAAGATCATCCTCACGGGCGATCCTTACCAGATCGACAACCCCTATGTGGACTCAACCTCGAACGGGCTCACCTACGTGGTCGAGCGATTTAAGGAGAGTCCAGTGGCGGGGCACATCACTCTT
>CAZKOI010000499.1:0-2471 GCA_964554315.1 uncultured Enterobacterales bacterium
GCCCGCGTCCCTCGCCCAATACCTGGTCGTCGATTCGAACTTGAATCGTGAAAATTCGGTCGTGGGGAGGCCCTTCCTCCTCGGAGACTTCGTACGCTGGAGGCGCCCCATGCTCACGTTGGCACCATTCATGAAGCGTACCCCTTGGGTCGGACAGGGTCGGCAGCCTCTCAATATCTGGATGAAGGGCATCGACGACGACAGCTTGAGCGGAACTGAAGCCGCCATCCAGGTAGATCGCACCCAAGATAGCCTCGAACAGCCCCGCCAGTAGACGATCTTTGTCTCGGCCTCCAGTCGCCTCCTCTCCCTTACCGAGCTTTGCCTTCTCTGGGATGCCCCATTTTCTTGCAACCTGCGCAAGGTGACCCGTGCTGACAAGCTGCGTCCTGTAGGTGTGCAGTACGCCCTCTCGCTCATTGGGGAACCGAGCATACAGAATCTCGGTGCAGCACAGCTGGAGTACGGCATCACCGAGAAACTCTAGACGTTCGTTGTGAGGCCCTCCGTTCTCATAGGCCCAGCTGGTGTGCGTGAGCGCTTCATCGAGCAGGCTCGGGTTTTGAAAGACGTGCTTCACAGGGCCCTCTCGATCCATCCGCCGCCTAAGACCTCGTCTTCCGAGTAGAGGACCACGGCCTGACCAGGGGCAACCGCACGGGCCGGCGCTTGAAAATGAACCTCAATGGGGTCCGAGCCTGTAACCACTGCAGGAATGAGTCCACCATTGTGGCGAATACGAGCAAATACCTGCTCTCCAGGTTCGGGTCTGCGAAACCAATTCATGCCGGATGCGAGGAGACCCTGCTCCTGGAGCCTGTCCGCAGGGCCGACAATGACTTGTCTTGTCGTCGGTCGGATTTGGAGGACATACAGGGGGAAGCCCGCGGCCACGCCGAGCCCTCTGCGCTGGCCGATGGTGTACCGAAAATATCCGTCATGCTGACCCAGAATATTGCCGCTCTCGTCGACGATGTCGCCGGCGGCCTCTGGATGACCGAGGTGCTCTCGAACGAAGCGTGTGTGGTCGTCATCAGGAATGAAGCAGACCTCTTGACTATCGGGCTTACTCGAGGTCACCAGGTTGAGACGTCGGGCATGCTCCCGTACCTCGGGTTTGGTCATGCCTCCCAAAGGAAAGAGCGTCTGCTGGAATGCTGATCGCGCTGCAGGAAAGAGGAAGTACGATTGGTCTTTCTGGTGATCCACGGCCCGAAACAGTGACCCATCCGGCGTGACCCTTGCATAGTGACCCGTCGCAAGATGGCTTGCTCCGAGCGCTCGAGCCCGCTGAAGCAACACCCTGAACTTGAGGACGCCGTTGCACCGCACACAGGGGTTTGGGGTGCGGCCATTTCGGTAATTCTCCGCGAAGTCATCCATCACAGCCTTTCGAAACGCCTCTCGCAGGTCCATGACGTAGAACGGGATGCCGAGGCGGTCTGCCACCATTCGTGCATCCATGGCGTCGTCCAGGCCACAGCAATGCCCGGCCTCGCCTTCCTCCACGTCATGAAGCTTCATGTGGACGCCAATGACTTCGTGTCCCTGCTCTAGAAGAAGGCCAGCGACGACTGAAGAGTCGACACCACCAGACATCGCTGCAACTACACGCATGGGGCATCCATATGCTCAAGTATGGCACTGAGCGCATCAATTGCCGGCTGAGCGACAGACTCGGGTCCGAGAGAAAACCTTACGGGGGTGCCCTCGATGCCCATCGCATCGAGGACGTGGCTGCGCTGGCTTGACCCCGAGGAACAGGCCGATCCGGTCGAGGCGAACACGCCATGTAGGTCGAGTGCGGCAACGAGAAGGTCGCCGGGTTGGCCGAAGACCACGGAGGTTGTGTTCGGCAGGCGGGCGGCGTTGCGACCCACAATTCGGGCCCCTACACTCTCGCAAAAAGCCTCCAAGGTGTCCCGCTCTCCTGTGTCCCACTGGGCATCATGCTCCAGCGCCGCGGCGAATCCAGCGATCCCCGGTACATTCAAGGTGCCAGCGCGGTGTCCCCTCTCTTGCTTTCCACCTCTGAGGATGGCCTCTGGGGGCTCCGGGGAAATCAATGCTCCGATACCTCGTGGTCCACCAAACTTGTGCGCCGAGACGGTGATAAAGTCAGCAGGAATTGGACACTCAATTCGGCCAAATGTTTGGGTGGCGTCGCAATGAAACTTTGCTGAGTGCCGGTCGCATATCGCTCGAATTTCGTCGAGCGGTTGCATGACGCCGGTCTCATTGTTCGCAGCCATGACAGACACGAGAGCGGGGCGCTTCCTCAACGTGAGGTCGAGCTCGGCGAGGTCCACGATGCCATCGCTGTCCACCGAGACTGTCTCGGTCGCCCAGTCCAGCACCGACGGATGCTCCGTTGAAGCGGTGACCACTGGCAGATGAGAACGCGAGAGCACCCATGCGTTTGCTTCGGTTGCTCCCGATGTAAAGAACACCGCCTTCGCGTGCATATTTGC
>CAZKOI010000500.1:0-2469 GCA_964554315.1 uncultured Enterobacterales bacterium
GGCTCCTTCGCTGCCACCCACGACGTCTTGGTCCGTCGTTGAGACGGACAGTACAGGACTCGTGGGGAGGTTTGGAAGCAGCGAGAAGGCCAGGATCTCTCGGCCTGGAACCTCGTCGGGTGTGAGGGCAGTCAGTTCGGCGATGACCTCATCGAAGCTCGCATAGCGGTCGTCAAGCTCGGGCTCCGTGGCCTTCTTGACGAAGGCACGCCAAGCCTGCGGCAGACGGTCCCACTCCGACTCGATGATGTGCCCTGAGGGACGACCATTTCGCTCGGTCTGCAGTGGCAATGTCGCCGTGAGGAGCTGGTACACCATCACTCCAAAGCTGAAGATGTCGCTCTGCGGACCGGGTAGCCCAAACAACTGCTCAGGCGCCATGTATCCAAGTGTTCCAAGCGTCTGCCCCATCTCGGTCAGTCGCTGCTGGTCGTTGTGCGTCTCTCGGGCGATTCCGAAGTCCGTCAGCTTGGCGACACCGTCGCCGCGGATGAGCACGTTGCCCGGCTTGATGTCCCGGTGAACAATGCCGGCCGCGTGCACCGCCCGCAGCGCACCCGCGGTCGCCAGTGCGTAGTAGTGCACGTAGGCAATGGGGAGCTGTTTACCAACCTCCCAAGCCCCGTCTAGCAGTCGACCCAAGTCTCCATGGCGCATCCACTCCAAGAGCACATACGGGGTCCCGCCCTCCAGCTCGCCGCAGTCGTAGACGGCAAGAACGTGGGAGTGATGAACCTTAGAAGAGAGACGCATCTCTCTGTCAAAGCGCGCCACCATCTTTGATGCGGCTGCTGCGCTGTTGACCGAGGCCAGCTTGACCGCGAGCTCTCGATCGAGCCGAGTGTCTCTGGCCTGAAAGACCAGCGCTTGGGCCCCCTGTCCGGCCACGTTGAGCACCTCGATGCGGTCCCCTCGTCGGCCGCCGAAGGTGTCGCCCACCTTTAGATGCGTTCGAAGGTACGTCGCCGGCAGCGGGAACGGGGCCTCCGTGCGCACCTTGGACTTCTGCTCTTCTTCAGAGCCCGGAAGGTGCAGCGCGTAGGTCGGGCCGAGGTACGATGCCTCAACCTCCACGTCGTTGAGCTCGACCGGGTCGGCCAAGAGGCCCCATTCGTCGAAGGGCAAGAACCGAGTCGCGCCTCCCTCACCCTGGTGGTCCAGAACGAAGCACTGACCGTGGTCAGGGTGCCGAATGATTGAGCCAATCGGCGGACTGCCCTTCCAGTGCTGCATGATGTTCACGATCGAGCGCGCGGAGGGCACCTGCCGAACCAACTGAGCCCAGAACTCTGTAATCTCACGCTCCTTGGCTTGCTGATTGGTCAGCCGGACGTACTGGTCCGCCACCTCGATGATCTGGGCGAGCTTTCCGCCCCGTCCGCCGCCCCGAATGACCTCCAAGTCCCAGACGGTCATCATCACGCCCGGACCCAGGTCGCCCAAGGTCTTGAAGCGCGACAAGATCCTAACCGCATTTTCCTCGCCTTGATTCGCCGTGAGTTGGTCGAGGATTGACGCTAGGCCGAGCGTCATGAGCGCAGCCTTTGACAGCCCCATTGTCGAGGCCAGCCCGAGCGCCTCGAGGGTGCGGAGGTAGCTGTGAAGGGTGTCGCCCTCGACAATGCGGCGTGATCGAGACGCCGTCAAGATCTGAAAATAGTGAGGGCTCTCCGCCATTAAATCAGCCGTCAGCCTCAGATGGGTCATGAACGGCATCATGTTCGGTTCTTCGCCGCCGTCGAAGGACTCTTGCAGCGCATCAAGCCCATAGGCCAGTCCAGAAGCCAGCCACAGCGCGAGGCGATGATTCTGAACCGCTCCGCCACCGGAGGCAACATGCAGCGGCTTCAGGGTGATGGTCCCGATTGTACGGGGCAACGCCGCGGCATCCTTGTGCATGACTGCAACCACCGCAGCGGCGAGCTGCCGGAGATCGTCCTCGGTCACCTGGGGGGCGAAAATCACCTCGCCCACGTCAAGGTCTCGGAGCATCCGCGTCAGATCCGATACCCGTTCGAACTCGTTGAGGGTGAGGTTTAAAAGCTTGTCGTTTGCAAACGTGGCCGACTCCAGCAGCTGGAGCCTCAAGACTTCCTCCTCTCCCCGGCTCGCAAGCGCCTCGAAAAGCTGCGCCATGGAGTTCGTGACGATGGCGTTGTTTGGAGCGTAGGTTCGCAGCGCACCCAGGTACACTCCGAGATTCAGGAGGACTTGCTTGGGAAGCGACGGAGTCTGATCGCCCGTGTTCATGACTTACCCCCGCCCGAACCCGCCTTGAGCAGCGCTCCCAACTCTTCCTTGACTCGGCCAGGGACTGTCCAGCCCTTGATCACCTTTTCCACGTAGGCTCTGCTCTCCTGCGTATCGATCTGAAGGAGATGCCTACCGACCTTAATCTGGAACTGAAGCTCCGCATCCGTGCTGAACAGCCGGACCTGGTTCAGCATCGCACCCAGGGTATTGATGACG
>CAZKOI010000501.1:0-2459 GCA_964554315.1 uncultured Enterobacterales bacterium
GCGCAGCGCATGCATGAGGTGGAAGCCAGCATCGATGACGTCTCGGTGGCATGGATGGGCGGAACGTCCGTGGGCGACATGATGTACTACCGCATACAGGGCTCAAGGGTCCTCATCGAGTTTGACCACAGCCATGCTGCCGATCACGTTCACGTGGTCTATCGGGATCCTCAAAATGACTATGGAGGCGACTGGCTTCGGAAGCACTTGGCGCTCGACCATTAACGGGGTCGGTGAGCGTGCACTTCCAGGCGTTTGGGTCGTTGTGCTAACTAGGAAGAATGCAAATGCGCAGGTTTATCATCGTTCTAGCCGTCATCGCGGTGGCAGCCAGCCAGCGAGCTTCGGCAGGGGTAAAGGCCCGCAACAGCTTGGGGCTAAACAACAGCGTGGGTGTCGCGGGTGTCTTTGCCGCTCAGTTTACTGATGAAGAACGTTTTGGCGACTTCTATGCCGTGCTTGGAACCACGTTTTTGGTGGTCAATGGCGTTGGCCTGGGATGGCAGCGCCACTTTGGCGAGAGCTGGATCGCGCCGTATGTCTCGAGCACGGGGTTTGCGGTCGTCACGCTGCCGGCGATGTGCGGAACCGACAACTGCAGGCCTAAGGCCATACCGATGGTGAGTGCTTCCGGCGGATTTGACCTGCGATCTCGAAGGGACGGACGGACCAACTTCCACCTTCAAGTTGGACTCTGGTCGGCGTACAACTTGCTTGCCCTTGAAGTCTTCGGCTCACCGAGCAACATCCCCGCAATATGGCCCGTCATCAACGTAGGCTGGACCACACCATAGGGTGGCAGTGGCCCTATACGAGATTGAGGGACGGTAGGGGAGGCATGCATCGTGCTGCCCGGCCCTGGCCAAGTCGAGCCTCATGGCTCCCGACGTCCGCCATCTGAGCCGTCGGTGGGTTACTGAAGCGCGCCTCGAAGCACCAATACCCATGAAGGAGTGGCTGTTCTGTCCCGGTGGGCTTAATGTGCGGGACCATTCAACCAAAACCCTTGAGGTGAACTATGAACCGCTTTCTATTGATCTTTCCCGTTGTTGGCCTCTTGGCGTGCGGCAGCAAGGATGAGGACACGGGCGCGACGGCTGATGCCGACGCGGATGCCGATGCCGATGCCGATGCAGATGCAGATGCAGATGCGGATGCCGACGCGGATGCCGATGGTGACGTGATGAGCAACAACGCCAGCTGCAACCTCGACGGCGCACTCTGCTACTCCTTTGATGGGGCGCTTTGGCCTAGCCAGGATACCGCTGGATTCTGTGGTCAGCTCAGTGAGTTGCACGAAGCGGAGGGCTACCCTGCACTGACTTACGGCGATGGATGTCCCGCCGGGGCAGTGGGGCAGTGCTCGGGGCTCGTCATGATTGTCGATGAGGACGAGAATCCTGTCGATGGCGGAGAGGTGACCATCTATACCTACACGCCTGACCCACAGATGGCGTCGTCCTGTGCCGAGGCAGGTGGTTCCTTCACCTCGCTCTAGGGCGCGGGTATGCAGGGGCGTGGCATGAGACGCGGCCCACTGTTGATGCTGGCAGCCACCTTCGTGCTGACGTGTATGTCGGCAGCGGTGAAGGTGGCTCGGGCAGAGCTGGGAGTGCTGGACATTGTGGTCTGGCGCTCCCTTTTTGCTGTCCCGTTTGCATGGTGGTTCGCGCGAGGCGCACCGCTTAGGGTCGAGCGCAAGGGGCTGCTGGCGGTGCGCATTCTGCTGGGCTTTGGGGCCATGCTCTGCTTCTTCACGGCTCTCAAGGGTCTCCCGCTCGCCGACACCAACCTGATTACGAAGCTCCAGCCCGTGCTGATCGCATTGGGTGCGCCGCTGCTGCTCGGTCGTACGGAGCGCGTCGAGCCTTGGACGTGGGTGCTCTTGTTTGTTGGTCTATTCGGGACGGTGGTGTTGATTGCGCCCGACCTGCAGACGGGGAGTATCTGGGGGCTGTGGGCGCTCGCCTCGAGTGTCCTTTCTGCGGGTGCTCACATCGCACTGAGAGGTCTCAAGGGCGAGTCATCGGCAGCGGTGGTTTTCTGGCTTCAGGTGGCCGTGGCCGTGATGGCGCTGGCGCTGGCTCTTCAACAGTACGGCGGTGTGGCGGTCCCGTCTCGGGGGCTGTGGCCGGTGCTCTTTGGTGTCGGTATCTCCGCGGCCCTCGGGCAGATCCTAATGACGCGTGCCTATGCGCTTGAAGCTGCGGGCAGGGTTGCAGCGGTGCGATTTGTCGGGCCGATATGGGGTGTCGCTTTTGATGTGATTTTCTTTGGCGGATGGCCGCCGGTGCATGTCTGGATGGGTGGAATCGTCATTGTCGGTGCAGGACTCGCTGCGACGCTGAAGAAAGGTGAGCGCGTCAAAATCAGTTGATGAGGGGTTGCTATGGCTAGGAAGAAGTTTCAGTGGAGTCGCGACGAGGAGAACCCGGAGGGGGAGACCTTCTACACGGAGC
>CAZKOI010000502.1:0-2453 GCA_964554315.1 uncultured Enterobacterales bacterium
TGATGGTCCGCCTGCAGGGTGGGTGGACATGACGGATGGGGTCGGCATTGAGCCGGGTCCCGCTGCATTACCGTTTTCGTTTGGCATCGGTGGCGAGACATACACCTCTGCGACGGTAAACCTCGATGGGTCGCTGACGTTCGAAGGTGTGCCCCCAGAATGCCCAGGCGAGGGGATGTGGTCAGGTTTCCTCACGGGACAGAGTGCTTCTACCGTGCGTGTACGTGAGCTCGGGCGCTTCCCCAGTCGCGGCATCGCATGGGATTGGGAGCAAGCCCAACTGGTTCTGCTTGAACGGAGAGGTGAGGCCATAATTCACCTTGGACCGGAAGCCGGCACCCGAGCCCGAGGTGCGCAATTCGGCGAGGGTTCTGGGCTCATTTGGTCGTGTGATGGTGTCGATCTCGCCGGACGTTCCGCATGGATTTCGGACTCGGAAGCCCGCTCAGTGGCTCATCTCCGATCGACATCGGCGACCGATGAGGCCTGGTGGGGTCGCGATGCAGCGAGCTTCTTCGGCGAGGCTGTCGCCACCGGGGACGTGAACGCAGACGGGCTAACCGATGTTCTGGTCGGCCAGCCAGAGATGGACCAGGTTCACCTCTACTTCGGTGCCCGTCGTCACGGAGTGGCCGACTCCGACACGTTTGGGTGGCACTGGGAGGGGCCTGCTGGCAGCCGACTCGGAGAGGCTGTGGCTGTCGCCGACTTGGATGGTGACGGTCTCGATGATCTCATCGTGGGCGCGCCGGGCTTGGAGGATGGTGCTGTGGCCGTCATCGCCGCCTCCACGGTGCTCGACCCCGAGCGCGCGCCGGGCGATGATGTCTCGTGGATTACGCCACCGGCAGGCGTGGGGCCTTCCGGGCGGACACTCGTTGTTGGTGACTTCAACGGCGACGGGAGTGCTGATCTCTCCTTTGGCGCACCATCGGCATCGGCGGGTGTCCCGTTCGGGGGAGCGGTGATGGTGGCCCTTGGTCCGGCTCTTGCGACCGGCGGAAGGGCCGTTGGCCTTGAACACACCCGAATCGGCCTGACGCCCGGGGGACTCCTCGGCAGCAGCCTCGCCGTGTGGCCTGGGGATTCCGGTGACGAGTTGATCGTTGGACGCCCGGGTGGTGGGTCGGGCGCAGTAGAGGTGTTCCAGCTCGATGATCTCGCGTCAGGCGAACCGATGCTGTCTCTCTATGGGGAGCATGATGGCGATCGGTTTGGCTCATCCGCTGCGGGGGGAGCGCTGTTTGGACCGGACTCTCGGGATCTCGCCGTCGGTGCGGATGGGGTTCGCACCCTCGGCGCTAGAACGGGGGCTGTATACGTCTTCGAGGGTCTGGAAGAGGGCGTGCACGATGCGATTGAGGCGACGCTCATCATCGAAGGTCCAGCGGGTGCTTCTGCGACTGGGAGCAGTCTGACAGCGGGTCAGCTGGATGACGATGCCGCGCTCGAGCTTGTCGTTGGCGCGATCGGCGGCACACCTTCGCTGGGTGGGGGCGGCCTCGTCGGGGTGTTCCGGGAGTTGAGCGGTGGCGTGGTATCGCTGGCTGATGCCGACCACCGCCTCTACAGTACAGCGGGCGGCGCTGAGCTCGGCGCGTCCGTCGCAGTCGGTGAGGACCTTCAGGGCGATGGCTATCCTGACCTGGTGGTGGGAGCGCCGCTCGACTCGCCCGGAGCCCGGACCGGAGCTGGAGCAGTATGGATTTGGCCGTTCCTGCCGGCCTACCTCGATGACGATGGCGATGGCTTCGTGGCCCAAGTCTCCGGTGGCCTCGATTGCGATGATGGGGACCCCTCGGTCAACCCGAACGAGGCGGAGTGGGTCGGCAATACGCGCGATGACGACTGCGACGGGTGGGTAGACGACTGGTTCGTGCCCCGCCAGACGGAGCCAGGGTTCCGCTTTGATCTCGGCGATGTACTCGCGGTTGAGGCCGGGACGCTCTTTGACTTCGAGGCCGCGGAGGAAGACTCCCTCGCCCGTGAGACCTATGTCGAAGAAGGCATGGAATTGTTTGCGGCGGGTACGGTTCGGGTGAAGTCGAGCATCTGGGGGTCGGCCCCTCGAGGGGGGCTCGGCGCAAGAGTGACCGCCGGATCGGACGCTAACGACCTCATCATGGTCTTCGGTGCGCCCGTTGATGCGGTGAGTATGAGAATCCTCGATGCCGAGGTTGAGATGCGCATGGACGCGCTCTCGGAGGGTGAGCTCGTCGTCGATGGCTACTTCTTTGATGCCGACGGACCCGATACGCCGGGGGGTGTCTTTCAGGCGTTCACCTTTGCGACGTCGATCGACACCCTGCGTATCGCCGCAAGCAGTCCGAATGGATGGGGTGTCGATGACATCGAGGTGGTCTTTTCGGCGGGGTCGGATCGCGATGGCGACGGTGTCACGGCCGAGGAGGGCGACTGCAACGACTTCGACCCGGAGGTATGGCCGGGTGCGG
>CAZKOI010000503.1:0-2452 GCA_964554315.1 uncultured Enterobacterales bacterium
CGAACCGCCGACACGGGGATTTTCAATCCCCTGCTCTACCGACTGAGCTATCTGGCCAAAAAATCGCACGTTTTCAAACAAGCGGACCCGCCAATGCGCAGCGACTGCAGCGCCCACGGGAAGCGACTTGTACTCCACCAATGCTGTCGTGTCAAAGGCTTGAATGAACATCAATCAAAGATGGCAGTCATTAGCGTTTACCGCTACCATGACAAGGACCGCCGAGGGAGGTTTGTTTGCTCTCAACTTTGATGATCGTCTCGGCCGCTGCCGCCATTGCCGGTGACCTCCCAGGCGACACACCAATTGCAGGCGCCGTCCACGTGGACGTGACCCCAGCGGGATTCGACGCACTCGGTAGTGTTGTTCCGCTTCTTGCCCCATCCGATCTCCCCGTCGATGGGATCAGCGAATCTTACGCAGGACTGTGGGATCAGTGCTGGCTGGGCGGCTACTCGTTCTCGGTGGAAGGACTCACCATCGGGATCGAGTTTGCGGACGTGTCCATCACGCCCAGCAGCGGCTACCTCGACACTCAGTTGACGTTGTTCGTGAATGTGAATGACTCGGCAAGCCCTTTCAGCCTGGACACCAGCTTGGAGTGTATCGACTCTTCTTGTGACGCCTGGGTTGACCCCTTCGAGGTAAACGTCCTGACCACCATTGCCCTCGAAATCGTCGATGGCCCCGAAGGTACGCCTATCCTTGATGCCACCGTGGGCGACCTCGACTTCAGTTACGAACTGAGCGGCGACGACGTCGCGATCGATGGCTGTGCCATCGGTACGGTACTCGACGTCCTTGACTTCATCGGTATCGATCTCATCGACCTGCTCCTTCCCGCCGTCAGCGGCGCCTTGGATGGTGCTGTTGATGACCTCGCGCCCACGCTCGAAGAGACCGTCGAGGATGCCTTTGCCTCTGCGGTGATTGCCCAGGAGCTTGACCTCCAGGGCAAGGTCGTCAATCTCCTCATCCAACCGGGGGACATCCAGATCACCCCCTCCGGTATGCGGCTCTCGATGGACGGGCTCACCTCGGTTGATGCACCCGACGACTGCGTCGCGGAGTGGGATGGCGGCACCTTCTCGGCGCAAGACTCCTCCACGCCCACGCTGGGAGCCACCCCGGTCGGCATCGATCCCAGCTTCGCGGCAAATGTGCTGCTCTCTGATGAATTCGGAAACCAACTGCTCTACTCGGTTTGGAAGACGGGGCTACTCTGCTACACCGTCGACGACGAGCTGGGATTCCCGATCGACACTGCGATTCTGGGACTTCTCGCCGGCGATGCCTTCAAGCCGCTGTTTCCGGAAGCCAAGCCGATGGTCATCGAGACTCGGCCCCAATCCGCGCCCACACTCGAGTTCGATGGCGCGAATGACATCAACATTCTCGTCGATGGACTTGGGCTGGACTTTATGGCTGAGCTCGATCATCGTAAGGCTCGTGTCCTCGCCATGGACCTAGACGTCGACGCAGGCGTAGACCTCAATTTTGATGGCGCAACAGGCGCCCTCGGAATTGAGGTCGACCTCGGCAGCGACGCCATCAACGCCCGTGTCGCGGAGAACGACTTCGCACCGGACGCATCCGCCAGCATCGAGGCCAGCTTCAGTAGCGTATTCAATGGCTTGGTTAGCGGCCTGGTAGGCGATGCGCTCGGCGACCTGGCCTTCAACGTTCCCGGCTTCTCGGGCATCGGCCTGACGGCCATGTCGATCACCAGCGTCGGTGACGCCGCGGACTGGCTGGGTGGCTACGTGTGGCTCGGCGAGGTGTCATACGCCTCGGCCGGATGTGCCGAGGATGGCAGCGGCGGCTGTGGCGGAACAGACGGCGGCGGCTGTGCGGATGCAACCGGATCCGGCTGCTCAGGTGGGGGCTGCACAGCGGCACCAAAGAGTCAGCGGCGCTGGCTCTGGCTCACGTTCCCAGCGGTACTGATACTCCTTCGTCGTCGGGACTGAATGGAGACCTCACCAGGTGAGGCCATCGATCAGCGCTTTTCCGAGTTGACGACCCTCGAGGAGCGAGCTGTTGGGCGGCTGAATCTCCGCCTGAAAGAGGGTCTGGTCCCGTACAAAAATCGTCCCGTATACACGCCTTGCGGTGGCGTCCTTGGGCACACATGTCGCCAACAAGACCTCCTCAGCAAAGGCCCGAGGCCGCCCCTTGGTTTTAAACGTCCAGTCACACCCCTCACGAATTCGGGGCTCAAGGTCGGTGCCACTGAACGCCCAAAGTTCCACTCTCGTCTCCGTGGCTACGTGGCGAACAACCACCCTCATGAGCCCCGTCTCGGGACCCGGCTGTGCAACCCAGCCCTCCTCGATCGGTAGAGAGAATCGGTACATCTCATCCGTGAATACACCATCGTGAACCACCCCCGACGGACGAGCCTTCGCCATGTCCTGACGCTTCGCCACATAGGGGGTGGCCTGGGGCTGCG
>CAZKOI010000504.1:0-2452 GCA_964554315.1 uncultured Enterobacterales bacterium
CGATAAGGTCAGCCACACGGCTGGTCGCATCGGCGAAGCCCAAGATGAAGATTGGCCGCTGGGAAACGACGCCCGGTGTCTTGATGTGCGCCACGACGCGTTCGACCGCCAAGGCCTGCAGGCCTCCCCGTTGTTCCTCGGCCTCCTCGACGAGCCGCTTTGCCACACGAACAATGGCCGCAACCCGAGGTGCGACCATCGAACCCACCGAGACCTTCTTCGACCGGGGCCAGTCTTGGGTCGCCTCCAAGATGGCGTCGGCATGAGCCGCATCGAAGCCCGCATCAACGAGTTCGACGGCGACCTTGGCCGCATGCGACAGACCGTCTTCAAAGCGACCGAGTGCTCGCATCAACACGGGCTCCTCGGCCGACAGAATTCTTGCCCTGTGCCCGGCCCATGCCTTGCGGCTCGCCGAGTGGTCCTCTACCTCAAGAAGGAGGCTTCGGACCCATTGAGGGTGGGTCATCACCTCGACTCCGAGCAATGTGCCTCTTGATCGAGCGATGGTGGCAATCCAGTGGCGCCTGAGGCTCTCGGAAGGCACCACAACCTGAATCGCTCTTTCTTGCCCCAACTTCCACGGCGGCAACGCCTCTAGGAACCTCGCCTCGAAGGTCCGAGCGGAACGAACCGGGATGACTGCGCCGGGGTTGAAGGGGGTCATATGAAAGAGAAGAACCGGTTTTTCGCACCGGATCAACTCTTACCTAGGACAGATTATGTCCGAGTCTCCACCCGAAGCGTCCGAAGGCGATTGATTGCCGCCGCAACCTCATGCCGCCTCGGCCGAATAAGGCCGCCCTCTGGGGCTGAGCCCGGGCAGAGCGAATCCACCGAGCGCTCATCGAACATCGCTTCGATGGTGTCTAGAATCACCTCCATTGAGACCGTCCCCGTGTGGAGCCGGTGAGCGAGCGCAATCGACCGCGCAATGGACCATGCATGCTCGGCACTGAGGACTTGTTCGAGACCGGCGAGATCGAGCTCCGCCTCCCCATAGCGAAGCCGAAGTCCTCCCCTCGCCTTCACGCGGCCGGGCTCGAGCGTCTCGACGACCAAGCCACGACTCCATGGCGAAGCACTATGGTCGCACTCGAAGCTCTGCCGCCTAACCACCGCAGCGGCCTTCGGCCCAAGGTCCTCAGCGCAGTACTCGTTCATGCCAATTACGGTATCGGCCACTGTGAGGTAAGCCCCCACACCGCCGACGACAATTATGGTCGAGACTCCTTCTTCTCGAGCAAGACTCTGAACCTGCTCAACGAGAGGTCGAATCGGCTCGCGGTCTGGAGCAATGAGCAAACGCATGATCTCGTCGCGCACAAGGAGATTAGTGGCCGAGGTATCCTCGTCGATCAGCAACAACCGTGCCCCAGACTCGATCGCCTCCTGAATGGCCGCAGCCTGCGAGGTCGATCCTGAGGCATCGTTCGTTTGGAAGGGCCTAGTCTTTCGGCCGCCCGGGAGATCACCGAGAAACCGAGAGATGTCGACACCCGTAACGCTTCGGCCATCCTCAGCCCGCACCTTCACCGCATCAGGATGCGCCACCACACGTTCACGGCCGTCACCGGGGATGTGCTCCAAGTGCCCGCGCTGGAGCGCGTGCAGCAAGGTCGACTTTCCATGGAACCCCCCTCCTACGATGACCGTCACACCAGGCTCTATGGCCATGCCACGGACAACCTCCTGACCAACGGTGAGGTCAACAGCAAGCGAAGGTGGCGCCTCAAACGGAATCGCTTCCCTCAGCGGGGTCTGCGACACGCCGCTCTCACGCGGAAGGACGGATCCGTCCGCTATGAAGGCGACAAACCCAGCCTCGAGCATGACGCGCCGTAGCTCACGCTGGAAGCAGACTGAGGCCACGTGGTCCTCGAGTCCGTCTAGCTTGGAAAGCGACTGTCCTGCATCTCGTATGGGACCATCGATGAGAGCCCAAGCCTCCCGGCCCAAGATCCGCCTGCCTCGGGCCGGGAGACCTGCCTCAAACCGTACCTCTGCGGTTCCATCAGGGTACAGGCGCACCGAGGACCGTTCCTCGACCTCAGGGCCGGGGCGCAAGCAACTCAGCTCGCCTGAGCGACCGCTGCCCAGCCGCATTGAGACGAGATTGGCGCCAAAGCGGCGAAGCAGCCAATCCTCCGCCGCGACCCTCGAATCGGTCGTCGAAAGATACGTTGAATCAATTCGCGTCTTTACCTTCAGCCGCAGACGAGAGGGTGCAGCAAAGGGGTCACCCTGGACGCGATCGACGAGCAATGTCATGCCGCCGAGGTCCCATGCACCCGACAGGTCCCGGTAGGCCGGGTAGGGGCGGCCGTCTAGACGGTTGAGCAACGAGATCAGCCGAGCTTCGTCGGACATTTACTACTCTCCAAAGACGGACCACCGTGGTCACGTTAAGCCGTTCAGTATGCATATTATCTTCCCTTTCCTTTTGCTCGTT
>CAZKOI010000505.1:0-2450 GCA_964554315.1 uncultured Enterobacterales bacterium
TTGCACGGGCGACATCAAGCTCTCCATCAATTCGCCCTTCGGTCCCCACCTCCAAGACGTCCTCCGTGTAGAGCCGACCCTCAAAGTGTCCGTCCACCCGAACCCGACCCTCGAAGGTCAGATCCCCGTCGTAGTAGGTCCCTGGCCCCATCACGGTCAGGGGTGGCTCAGGCTTCTTTCCCTTCACTCTGCTGCCTACACTGCATCCGTACGAGCCAGCCAGTCCACCAGCCGCGTGAGGTCTTCCTTGGAGTGATAATCGATGACGATTCGACCCTTGTCTCCTCGCGCACGCGCCTCGATAGAGACCTTTGTCCCGAGCGTCGAGGTCAGCAGAGCGGTGGCATGGCGATACGGGTTGCTGGCCTTGAGCGTCGGCTTCTTGTCCTTGAGCATCTTCGCCACGAGGCGCTCAGCGCCCCGAACGCTCATGGCCTGACCGATGATCTCTGCGAGCGCCTTTCGAACCTTGGTCTCGTCCGTGAGGGAGAGCAATGCCTTGGCGTGACCCGCTGAGATGCTTCCGGCACGAAGCTCCGTGGTGACGATCTCCGGCAGCCTGAGGAGGCGGATGGCGTTGGCAACCGTCGTACGATCCTTCCCGACCCGCCGGGCGACCTCACCTTGTGTGAGGTTGAAGTCCTCGATCAAGCGCTGATAGGCCAGGGCCGTCTCGAGGGGGTCCAAATCCTCCCGCTGGATGTTCTCTACCAGCGCGAGGAGCAGCTGTGAGCGACTGTTGACCTGGTCGTGGACCCAAACCGGGACCTCGTCGAGCCCTGCGAGACCGCTGGCACGGAGGCGGCGCTCGCCCGCGATGAGGACGTACCCCCCGTTTTCGTCCGAGCGAACCAACAGGGGCGTGATGACGCCATGCTCGGAGATGGAGGACGCCAGGCTCTCCAGCTCCGCCGCATTGAAGTGCATCCGAGGCTGCTCAGGGTTGGGACGAACCTGGTCGAGCGGCACCATCCGAAGCGCGCCGCGCTCGCCTGAAATGGCGAGCTTCGCCGGGCGACCGGGTGCCTCAAGAATGTCCGAAGGAATCAACGCGGCGAGGCCGCGGCCCAGACGAGACTGGCTCATGATGCCTCCATCTTGAGGACGTTGTTCATTGGCTCGGCATCACCGCTGTCCTCCGTGGACTCGCGGCCCATGCGCTCAAGCAGCTCCAGCGCAAGATTGGTGTACGCCACTGCACCGCGGCACAGGGGGTCGTAAGCATGAACAGGCTTGCCGAAGCTGGGCGCCTCGCCGAGCCGGATGTTCCGCGGAATCTCCGTCTGGTAGACCTCATCTCCGAACACTTCACGGAGCTGATCGACCACATCTCGGCAGAGGCGTGTGCGACGATCCACCATCGTCAGCACGATGCCTTCCCGGCTCAGACGACGGTTTAGGCCGCCTTTTTGGATCTGGTTCATCGCACGGAGCAGCTCGCTTAGCCCCTCCATCGCGTAGTACTCCGCCTGTACGGGAATCAACACGCCATCCGCTGCTGCAAGACCGTTGATGGTGAGCATATTCAGCGCCGGCGGGCAGTCGATAATCACAAAGTCGTAGTCGCCGCCGGAAGCGTCGAGCGCGCGCTTCAGGCGGTACTCCCTCCGGCTTGCCTCCACCAGCTCAATCTCCAAGCCAATGAGCTCACGTGTCGCGGGCAAGAGGTGGAGCCCGTCAACGCAGGTCGGAACCACGGCCTCGGGCATCTCACGGAATCCGAGCATGACATCGGCCACACCGACGGTGACATCGGACTTGGGAACCGACAGACCAGAGGATGCGTTGCCTTGCGGATCGAGATCCACGAGCAGGACGCGATGGTCTTCGAGCGCGAGCGCAGTCGCGAGGTTGACGGCGGTGGTGGTCTTTCCGACCCCACCCTTCTGATTGGAGACAGCAATGATGCGAGGCATGACGTCCTGGAGGTGTAGAGAGAAGGTAGCGGGAGCGTTTGTGTTCCACTGGGCGTGGAACAGCGGGGAACACCGTGGAGAGGGTGCGAGTGGACACCCCCGGTGCTGCCTCACTCTAGCGCCTTACTCTTGACCTTGCAAGCCCCCAGGGCTCGCCAACTGAGTCGACCCTCTCCTTCGTGGAACAGGTGCGGAACACCCTGGGGTGATGCCGTGGAACACGGTCACCACATCCCTTCTTGTCATCGGGAATTGATCCCCAGACCGCCAACCGGCTGGGTTAAGGACCCCGCACACTGGAGGCCTGGATGCCACGGCTCAGCCCAACTCTCGCTCTGTTTTTCCTTTCCGCTGCTTGCGACAAGCCTGACGCAGACCTTGACGACTACCCGGTCCGATCGGCTCCGATGTCAGACGCTGATGCTGATGCTGATGCCGACGCCGACGCTGATGCCGACGCCGACGCCGACGCCGACGCCGATGCCGACGCCGATGCCGACGCCGATGCCGACGCCGATGCCGATGCCGACGCCG
>CAZKOI010000506.1:0-2439 GCA_964554315.1 uncultured Enterobacterales bacterium
GAGGTCTGTGACGGCATCGATAACGACTGTGACGACGCCACCGATGAGGGTGACGCAGTCGGCGCCACTACCTACTTCCGAGATGCCGACGCGGATGGCTTCGGAACGGCATCGGAGTCCACCACATCCTGCATGGTTCCAGCGGGCTTTGTTGCCAATGCAATGGACTGCGATGACCACGACAATGACATCTACCCCGACGCCCCCGAGGTCTGTGACGGAGAGGACAACGACTGCGACGACCTGATCGACGAGGAAGGTGCCGTGATGTTTGCGGACACCGACGGGGACGGCTTCGGTGACCCGCTTACTCGGCTGCTGACGTGCGACTCACCAGCAGGCTACGTCATGCTGGACACCGACTGCGATGACAGGGATGCGGATGTGAGCCCTGCGGCGGTGGAGGTCTGCGACAGCATCGACAACAACTGTGATGGCAGCATTGACGGGCCCGATGCATCCGATGCATCGATCTTTTACGTCGACGCCGACGGCGACGGGTTCGGCTTGGACGATACCACTACAGCGGCCTGCGCCTTGCCTGAAGGCTACGCCACCGTTCCTGGCGACTGTGACGACGATGATCCCGGTGTATCGCCCGGTGCTGAAGAAATTCGTGCGGACGGCATCGATCAAGACTGCGATGGCGAGGACTATGTCGTCCCTGAGCACACCGGGAGCGAGGAAGGTTGGTACCACGCGAACTACTTTGGTGAGTACACGACCTTTAATCCGACCACCTACTACGGCTCGGGAAGCATCAGCTGCCCCGACACTTGCGCGCACTATGGACTGACGGCTCGTGGCGCGCGCTTCGTGTGCAACCAATATACCGGTGGCAGCGGCGAGGGCTGCTACCCCTGGAATGATGGGATGTATGGGGAGGCGAACTGCGGCCTGATGGTACGCGACATGGTCGTACTCACGGAGAACGGGAACACGGAGGATTGCGCTGGAGGCATCATGGGCTGCGTCACTGGGAGCTGCAGCGAGGGCGTCACGTGGCACTCTGTGGAGTGTCAGTGTGAGTGATCAGCGCCTCAAGTTGGCCTGAACAACGGGCAACAGCCCCGCGACCAGGGCTCTATGACCCGCGGCCGTCGGATGTTCTGCGTCATTGTGCCAGGCGCCGGGGCCGGGTGGCTGGCCAGGGGGCACCATGAAGTGGGGCTCACCGCTTGCGGCATAGAATTGCTGACCATCGAGCCACGTCAGGTCACTGCGCTGGAGTGCTGTCTTGATGATCTGAAAGCGCTCGGCTTGCTTCTCGCAGTCATGCGCCTGTATCACCTCGGGACAGCGACTCGGGTCCGCTTGCGTGTGAGCGGGAATCGCCATCACAATGACCGGGATAGCTGTCTCTTTGGACCAGGTGCTCAGGCGCAGAAGTTGATGCTCATACCACCCATCAGGGGCGCGGGGTGTGAGCCCATGTTTCACAGCCCGCGCCATGCGTGCAGCCATCCACTGCCGGTACATGGCGAAGCGCTGAGCCAAGAGCAGGTCTAGTGTCTCAGAGAACGTTCCAACGCCATCCGGCACCGATGTTCCTACAAAGACTGGGTGGTCGTCGTGTGCTCCCCACATCAAGAATGACGGGAGGGTGTCGTTAGGGAAGTTGCCCCAGACGACGAGGTCAGGCTCCCACTCAGCGAGAGCACCCTCCGCCAATGCGACACTCTGCTCGACGTCCCAGCCGCACATGGCAAGGTTGAACACCTCGACATCTTCGAGTGCCTGTTCGAGTATCGCAGGCCAAGCCTCGTGCGCATGCACGCCAAGCCCAAAGGTCACACTGTCACCCAGCGCGAGGACGCGCTTCACACCTGGGCGCTTGGCGGGAGGTTCCATGCCCACGACCCATCCCCTCACCCGCCCGGGCTCCGGCGGCGACGCATAGGCGTACTTCACACCGTAGGGCTCGAAGACGGGTCGGGAGTGAATCTTCGCCTCGTGAGCGAGGTAGGCTTGGTCCATGCCGTAGAGCGCAAAAATCCCTGCCGAAACCCCTGCCCCCAGCAGGCCCAGTCGAAGCCCCCATTTCTGCCAAGTCTTCACGGCAGCAGTCTGCCACAGGTGCTGACTCAAGGTGGGGGATCACGGTCAAAAACGACGCCGGCCCGACTCCCGAATCGTTGCGCGCTTGCGCAACACCGGGAATCGGGCCGGAAGATGTCCCGCCGGAGACCGGCTACTTGTCCTTGTTCTTCTGGAACTCTTCGACGAGCTCGGTCTGAACACTGGACGGAACCGGTGCGTAGCGAGCGAACTCCATCGTGAACTCGGCCTTACCTTGTGTGGCAGAGCGCAGCGTGGTGGCGTAGCCGAACATCTCGCTGAGCGGCACCTCTGCATCAATCTGGCAGTAGTTCGCTTCCTCTTGAACGCCGGAGACCACACCACGACGCTGCATCATGGTCGCAATCATGTTGCCGTGGA
>CAZKOI010000507.1:0-2430 GCA_964554315.1 uncultured Enterobacterales bacterium
AGGTCAAGTACATCAATGCTGCTCTCGACCTGACGGTGACGCCCCACATCACTACCGACAACAAGGTCAAGCTTGAGGTTCAGGTCAAGAACGATCGGGCGGACTTCTCGGTCCTTGTCCAAGGACAGCCGGCGATCTCGATTAAGCAGGTCAGCACAGAGCTTCTCGTAGCGAGTGGAGACACCACAGTGATTGGTGGTGTTTTCGCGACCGAGGAGTCGATTTCTAAGTCGATGGTCCCAGGCTTTGCCAAGATTCCTCTGCTCGGATTCCTGTTCAAGAACTCGACGATGAATCGCAAGCGAAACGAGCTCCTTATCTTCATCACCCCGCGAATCGTGACGCGGAGCATTGTCTCCGAAGAGTAGGGGTGTGCGTCGAAGCATCACCCTCGGTGGGTTCATGGGGGTTGGTAAGACCACGGTCGGCAGGCTCCTAGCTGAGCGCCTCCGGCTACCGTTCCTTGATCTCGATGAGGTCATTGAGACGAGGTCGGGTCGCTCGATTGTGGAGCTATTCGACGCTTTCGGTGAAGCCGATTTTCGTGAGAGAGAGCACGAGGCGCTTGGGGCGGTGCTCAGCGAGAAACCTGTCGTCTTGGCTCTGGGCGGAGGGACGCTGGTCTCGCCAAGAAATCGGGCGTTGATTGGTAGCCACTCAGAGCTCTTTGTTCTCTGGGCGGATTTTCATGTCCTGAAGGAGAGGCTCGGCGATGTCTCAGAGTGTCGACCGCTCTGGTCGGATGCGGAGGCTCTGTTTGTTGAACGAAGGGAAACGCTTCGGTCTTGTGGTCGACTCATCGACGTCAATGGCTGCTCGGCGGAAGAGGCAGCGCGGCTGATCGGCCAGGAGCTCTGATGCGGATCGATGTCGAACTGCCCAGCGGAGGCTATCCAGTCGTGGTAAGTCCCGGAGGGCTGAGTGACCTAGGGCCTGCGATAGTGTCGACGCTCGGCCCGCAGAAGCGGGTTTTTGTGGTCTCCGACACCACAGTTTGGCCGCTTGTAGACAAAGAAATTGCCGCCTCACTCAATTCACTCGGTATCGACTTTGAGCTCATACTCATCGGCTGTGGTGAGGCTCAGAAGACAGTGCAGACTTGGTCGGCGGTGATGGACGACCTGCTGAAGAGGCGCATCGACCGATCGACTCCTGTGGTGGCGGTTGGTGGGGGCCTGGTCGGCGATGTGGCAGGCTTTGCTGCAGCCACAGTGATGCGCGGTGTGCCCCTGGTTCAGGTCCCGACCACCCTGCTGGCGATGGTGGACAGTTCAGTGGGCGGAAAGACAGGTGTGAACACGTCTCAGGGTAAAAATCTCATTGGCACTTTTTACCAGCCAGTGCTGGTATACGCGGGAATTGATGTTCTGCGTACGCTGCCGAGTCTCGAGTTCAGCAGCGGACTGGGTGAGGTGGTCAAGCATGCCTTGCTGGGGGATGAGGCGCTCTTTGCACGTTGTGAGTCGGACGCGGATGCGATTTGCAATCGAGATTCTGAATTGCTTGCCGGTTTGGTTCGGGATTGTGTGGCGATTAAAGCTGGCGTTGTCGCACAGGATGAACGCGATTCGGGGTGGCGGTCAGTGTTGAACCTCGGGCACACGGTTGGCCACGCTATCGAGTCGACCCTTCTGGCCTCGGGCGTGGCCAGCCCTCACGGCGTCTGCGTCTCAGCGGGTCTAGTAGCGGAGACACGTTGGGCGGAGACCAAAGGGTGGTGCGATGATGGTACGTCGAATCGGGTTGGAATGCTTCTGAAGGCATTGGGGGTACCGGACGTGACGCAGCGGTTGGACCTAGCCACACTCCTTGAGCAAGTGAAGTTCGACAAGAAGATCCGCCGTGGTAAACTAACGACGGCGATTGTCCAGCGGGTTGGCTCGGTCCGGCTAGCTGAGATTGATACCGCAGAGGTCGAAGGCCTCTTCAACTCTCTCCAAGGTTTTTAGAATGGTTTCTCCCATCGCTGCTTTATTGAGCCTCGGCCTCGGCTGTCTGAACGGTGCAATCCCAGCACCGGCGTCAGCGCGAATCAAGGTGCCGGGAGACTACACCGTGGGGTGGAGTGCGACGTACAACGACCAGCACGATCAGCTTGGTATGATCTTGCAGGGCTATCTGATGGTTTACGATGCTAATGAGGACAACATGCCTCTGGAGAGCATCGAGGTAGAGATGATCTCGGGGTATCCGGGTGTCTACCTCATCCCTGCAGAAGCCGTGAAGCTGGTTGGGTATCCCGAAGCGTCCGTTGACCCGACAGACCAAGCGGCGATTGAAGACGTCTGCACGGACGCGAATGGAAACTTTAAATCCGACCCTGAGTGGTGTGCGTGGTACTGGGATACAGACACTCAGCAGTTCTATGAGATCAGCGGTCAGTATGTTGCGACTGACTCGAACTACGCGCCCAACTATTTTGTTGGCCGG
>CAZKOI010000508.1:0-2426 GCA_964554315.1 uncultured Enterobacterales bacterium
AACGGCCGCCCTCAGGCTCCACGATGCTCGGTCCGCGGCGAGCCATCACTTCGATCCTCGGCGATCCACTTGGGTGGCCACGGGCACGCCCGATAAGCTCGCCCCGATTGCGGCCACAGCGAGCGCTCTAGGGCTCACCGTTGTTGAACGAGAGATGGATGACCTCGAGAGTGCAGGGGGTTGAGGAGCGGGGTCCGGGTACTCGCCGTGGCTGTCGGCGGAAACTCGTGCTACCTATGCCGCCACATTTTGAACCTGATGGAGACTCAAGATGAACAAGTGGACATGGACGAGTGTGTTGATTGGTGCGTTGGTTTCAGCCCAAGGCTGTGGCGGTGACAACGCAGGCGGGCCCGCTGAGGGTGGCAAGGTCTCAGCGCCGACGGCGGACGCAGGAGAGACGTTGGCAACGGTCAACGGCCTGAAGGTCGGCTCCGAAGACTTCAAGGCTGCGGCTGCCCGAAAGGTGCCGGCCGACGGCAAGGCGCTCACCCTCGACGAGAAGAAGGACGTGTTGGAGCGGCTCGTGGACGAGAAGCTTCTTTACCAGGCCGCCCTCAAGGAGGGGCTTGACAAGGATCCGAAGGTCCAGAAGGTGATGGTCAACACCTTGCTTCGTGAGGCCGTGTACGCCAAGGTCAAGAATTCCGACTTCACCGACGAGGTGCTCCAGAACTACTTCGATGAGAACCGCAATGACTTCGTGGTGCCAGAGAAGGTTCAGATCAAGCGCATCTTGGTCAAGGTGACCGACGACCGTCCAGATGACAAGGCCAAGGCGGAGGCCGAGCGAATCCACGGGAAGCTGGCCAAGGACGCCAGCCAGTTCAAGGACCTCGCGACCAACCACTCTGAGGGCCCCTACAAGCGGCGGGGCGGCGATGTCGGCTTCGTCCCTGCAGAGGGAAAGCCGGGTCTGGATAAGGCCATTGTCGACGAAGCCTTCAAGCTCGGTGTGGGCGAGGTCTCGGGCGTGTTCAAGACAGATGAGGGCTACAACATTGTCATGGCCGCCAACAAGCGAGACAAGGTCGAGCGAACCTTCCAGCAGATGAAGGGCTCGGTGCTTCGGAAGATCAAGAACGACAAGCTGAAGAGCCTCTACGAGGGCTACGTGGACGAGCTCCGCAAGGGCGCCACGATTTCGACAGAAGACACCAAGCTCGATGGTATCGAGGTGGAGCCTGCTCGGGCGCCGAAGCACCCCGGCATGAAGATGCCTCCCGGCGGCATGCCGGGGGCGATGCCCGCCGGCCTCAAGGCGCCGACAGCCCAGTGAAGCAAGCGCTACTCATCGCGCTGACCGGCCTGTGGGGAGTGGCCGAGGCCGCTCCTGTCGACCGAGTGGCGGCGGTGGTGAACGACAAGGTCATCACCCTCAGCCAAGTCTACGAGATGGGTCGCCCTCACATAGAGCGGCTCGCAGCCTCCGGGGAGCCAGGGGCGCGCCGAGAGGCTGAGCTGGAGGTGCTCGACCAGCAGATTCGCTATCTGCTGATTGAGCAAGAGATGGCCCGACTCAAGCTCGATGTCGACGATCGAGACGTCGATGGCCACCTAGAGTACATGGTCTCCCAGAACGGATTCGCTGACCGTGATGCGCTCCGGCAAGCGGTGGAGAGCAGCGGTGCGCAGTGGGATGCCTACCTCCGCGACTTGAGACGGAACATTCGGCATCAAAAGTTTCAGGCCTACATTATCCGTCCTCGAATTGTCGAAAACGAGGACGCACTTCTGGATGCTTACAACCGGATGGTCAGTGACCCTAACCGACCCCAAGAGGTCGACTTGGGCGCGCTATTTGTCCCTCTTCGTGCGGACTCGGAAGAAGAGCGTGCCCGTGTTCTGGCATTGGTGACGGAGGCCAAGCGGCGCTTTGAGGCGGGAGAGCCCTTCTCGGCGCTCTCCGCAGAGCTGGATGTGGCTGGCTTTGGTCAGGCGGGCGGGAGCATGGGGACGTTTGGTCCGGGGGAGATCATGGCCGAGCTGGATGGCCCCGCATTCTCTGTTCCTGTGGGCCAGGTCACCGAGCCAATCATGACCAGTCGCGGGGTGTACCTGCTCGAGATCCGGCGGCGAGAACTCCAGCCTGTCGCGAGCTTCGAGGACATCAAGGCGTCCTTGTCACAGACTGTCTTCGAGGAGCAGTATCTGCGAGAGGAGGACGACTGGTATCAGGCGCAGCGCCGTCGCTCGTCGGTTGAGGTCAAGCTCGAGGAGCCGGGTAAGCAGTGAGAGTGGTGGTGACTCCGGGCATGGGAATAGGCCCGGAGGTCACGGCGCGCGCGCTCGTGGAGCTTCAAGGCACCGCTCAGTTCACGGTGATGGGCTCGACCGCCGCCATCGGACCATGGCTATCGGACGTCGGCTTGAGCTGGTCTCGCGGCCAGGTCGGTGAAGGCTCAACGGACCTTGTGCTCGTGGAG
>CAZKOI010000509.1:0-2418 GCA_964554315.1 uncultured Enterobacterales bacterium
TGGCGCACAGACCTGCGCCAAGCAAGTCGGAGACGGTCCGGCCCTCGAGGAATCCAAACACCAGGCCCCAGATCATGCCGAGCGGAAGACCGTTCAGCACGAGTGCAATCGCGCACCACGGGGCGGGCAGGATGGCGAAGAGCAACAGCGCGAGCCAGGACAGGCCGATGAAGACCCCGATCGCGCGTGCGCGCTGCGCCGATGGCATCTCGGAGACCACCTTTATGCCCAAGAATTTGCTCGCGGCATAGCCGATGACCTGCGCCAAGATGTACAGAATCTTGAGATCGACCTCCGGCAGTCCCGGTAAGAGCGCGACCCCCTCGTACGTACCCACGGCGAAGGGCTTCCTGAATGCGTACATACAGAAATAGGTGCTGAAGGCCGCGGTCAGGGCCCAAACCGTCAGCAGCCGGCCCGACCCGCTCTGAAGCTTAATCTTGATGAGGCGCGCACCCATGATGTTGTGTCCTTTGGTGGTTGTACGGGCTCAGTCTGACACACTGTGACGGCCTCAGCAGGGCTAGGGGGTGATCTGTCGTGATGATCCTTGGAGCGGATCCGACTACGGGCTGCTGCCGCTGTCCGGAGCGGTCATGGCCTGGCTGAGTCGAGAGCGCGTCAAGATAAACTGGATCTCGGTCTGTGCAGCGCGACCTCGCTTTGTTGCGAGCTCCAGTGCCTTCTCTCGGGCCTCTTCCGCACTGTGGCTCAGGCCTGCCATGGCGTACACCAGAGAGGCCTTGGCGAGGAGCTTGCCGTGCTCCAGCTCATTGAACGGCTGGACCTGGTCGATGGCGCTGCGTATCCGAGACTGAGCCCCTTGAATGTCGCCCTCCAGTGCATCGACGGTGGCCAGCGAGCCCTCAAAGACAGCCGCAGCCCACAGAATCGATCCGCGCATGGTAGCCACGGCGTGCTCGAGGTGAGATCGGGCGGACGAGAGGTCGCCGAGCTCGATGTACATGTCACCGATGTTGCCGTCGGCGACGCCGTGGAACATCGATGCCCCCGTCTTGTGAAAGGGCTTGGCAGACTCGAGCCAGTCGATGGCCTCCTCGTACCGTTCCATTCGCTTAAGAATGGTACCAATGTTGTTTCGAGCCGGCCCCTCAAGCGCTGTGTCGCCCGACTCGCTGCTCAGAATCAAGAGGCGTCGGAAATACTTGATGGCGCGCTCGTCATCGCCTTGGAGCGCGAGTGCGGTCGCGAGGCTGCACACCAGCGATCGATCCACGTTCTTCCTCCCCAGGCTTCGATTGATTCGAATGGCCTGCTTGAAGTGGATGACCGACTCCTCGAGCTGGCCCCGGTTAACGGCGTAGGCACCGATGTTTGCGATGGTGACCACCAGGTGGCCCAGAGCACCCAGTCGCTCGAAGACGGTCTTTGCACGCTTGAGGTAGGTCAGCGAGGAGTCGTCGCGCGCGATCTTGTCGAGGAGGATGCCGTAGTTTCGACAGGCCAGGCCGCTGAAAAACGGCTGATCGAGGGCGGCGGCCAGCTCCTCACAGCGCTGGTAGACCTTGTTCGCTCGGTAGGCCATGTCGGGCTGTCGCAGTGAGCCCAGGAGGTTGCAGTTGATGACCAGGTTGTAGAGCGGCGGTGCCGATGAGGGGAGCCGTCGAAGCGCCTCTTCGTGCATGTCGACCTGCTCCTTGAAGTCCGCTCTGCCGCTGTACATGATGTTGCTCGCTGCGGTCGTGAGGAGCTGAGCGCGCAGGAGGTCAGATGTGTCGAGTGCCATGGCCTCGTCGAGCAGCTGGGCACGAAATCCGGTGACGTTGTCGGCATTCGAGGCCACCACCGCGCCGAGGTAGGCGCGCGCTGCCTGGTCGGGCAGCCCGTTGTCTCGGCTCCAGTGGGCCGCTGCTATGAGGTTGGTCAGCTCCAGACGACACTTGGCCAGGTCCTGTATGCCGGGCTCATACTCGAGGCTCCAGATGCGCTCCAGTCGCCCGAAGTCCGCAAAGTGTGCCGCGTGGCGCTCCTGCGTGGCTCTCATGATCGCCCCATCATCAGCGAGCTTTTCCTTCGCGTACTCGTGGACACTGACGTACAGGCTGAACCGTGGTTCGCCGGACTCGCCTGAAGCGTGGATCATGGAGCTGTCGAACAACGCGGTGACCACGTCCACGGTCCACGGTGCAGCGGGCCACGTCGAGAGATCAAGAATCGCCTCTGCCGCCTCGAGGGTGAAGCCTCCCTCGAATACGGAGAGTTGAGCCAGGGCCGCCTGCTCCCAGGGGGTGAGAAGGTTCCAAGACCAGTCGATGAGACGTCGAAGGCTCGCCTGCCGTCCTTGAGGGTCTGCACCCTTTTGGGCCAAGAGCACAAACCGTTGGCTCATGCGGGTCAGGATCTGAGTTGGGCTGAGGACGGCCGTTCGTGCAGCCGCCATTTCAATGGCCAGCGGGA
>CAZKOI010000510.1:0-2411 GCA_964554315.1 uncultured Enterobacterales bacterium
ATGCGGCCGATGATCTGATCGCGGGTCTGGGCCCCGATCTCGCAACCGCACTCGGGCGTCAACTCGAAGGAAGTGATGACGACGGCTGGCTCAAGGAGGCCTACCACCGCACGATGGTCGTGCTGTTCCGTCTGCTGTTCGTCGCCTATGCCGAGGACAAAGGCTTATTGCCCTACGAGCGCAACGTGCCGTACACCAACGCATCTCTCAAAACGCTTGCCCGAGAGCTGATCCCATACGTCCAAGGTGAGCAACATTTTTCTGACGACTCCGCGGTCTTCTGGCGACGAGTCGTCAACTTGTGGCGCGCGGTCGACAAGGGCAAGACCGACTGGGGAATCCCGCCTTACAACGGTGGTCTGTTCTCAGTTGCGACGCCTACCGGTGCTGCACTCGACAAGCTCGAGCTCAGCGACACTGATTTCGGAATGGCTCTTGCTCGATTGCTGGTTGATGTTGATGCCGATGGTGTTGAGGGCCCGGTGGACTTCCGATCACTGTCGGTCCGCGAGTTCGGGTCTATCTACGAAGGCCTGCTTGAGAGCGAGTTGGCGGTGGCTGAGACAGATCTCACAACCGACAAGAAAGGCATCTATAAGCCGGTCACCAAGAAAGACACCGCTGTGGTCAAGGCGGGAGAGGTGTACTTCCACAACGCGTCGGGTGCCCGGAAGTCGAGTGGCTCGTACTTCACGAAACCCTTCGCAGTCGAGCACCTGCTTGATCACGCGCTTGAGCCAGCGATCGCAGACCACTTCGATCGGGTTCTTGCGGATCTTGAGCGGGGAGACGATGCCGCAGCTGCGCGTCGGTTCTTTGACTTCCGGTGCGTCGACATCTCGATGGGCTCGGGTCACTTCCTTGTCGCGGCCGTGGACCGCCTTGAGGCCCGGTTCTCGGAGTTCCTCGACGAGCATCCGATCCCGGGGGTCACCCGTGAACTGGAGACTTTGCGCGAAGCCGCACTGAACGAACTTCGCCATTGCGCGGACGACGCACTCATCGAGAACGCAGCGCTGCTTCGCCGACAGATCGCCCGTCGCTGCGTGTATGGCGTTGACCTGAACCCGGTGTCGGTCGAGCTTGCCCGACTCGCCATCTGGATCCACACTTTCGTCCCTGGCCTGCCCCTTTCGTTCCTTGACCACAACCTTGTCGCTGGCAACTCGCTCACTGGCATTGGGACCCTTGATGAGGCTCGTGCCGCGCTTGACGAGAAGTCGATTGCGGCGTCATCACTTGGTGACATGATTGCCTTGGCGCGGCCTGCGCTGGAACGCCTTGCAACGGTGTCTGATGCCACAGTCGCCGATGTTCATCTTGCTCGCAAAGCGCATGAGGATGCCCAGACGCTGGTTGCTGAGGCGCACCGACTGTGTGACGTTCTGATACTCAATCGCGCGCGACTTGCGGGCGCCGAGCTACTCGTAACGGATCCTGAGACCATTTCGGAGGTTCACTCGAGGCCGGCAGTTCAACAAACCATCGCCGAACTCAATCCGTTGCACTATCCCATCGCCTTCCCCGAGGTCTTCCTGCGCGATCGACCCGGCTTCGATTGCATCCTCGGTAACCCTCCTTGGGAGGAGGTTGTCGTCGAGGAACTTCAATATTGGACACGGCGCTTCCCCGGTCTGAAAGGCCTCGATAACACTGAGCAGCAGCACCGTATTCGGGAGCTGAGTGAGTCGTATCCGAACCTTGCCGAAGACCTCGAAGTCGCCAGGTCAGCTGCCGAGTCTCTTCGAGGCTTCCTTACCTCGGGCATTTACCCCGGGATGGAGGTCGGGGATCCTGACTTGTACAAGGCATTTCTTTGGCGTTTCGCCCACCTGGCCGCCTACACCGGGACAACCGGGGTGGTTCTGCCAAGAAGCGTCTTTGCCGCGCTCGGGAGTGCCCAGTGGCGGCTTGATGTTTTTCCGCGGCGTGACCTAGACATCACACTCTGCAAAAACAAGGACGAGTGGCTCTTCACTGATGTCAACCCCGGCTATCCGATCTGTCTGGTAGCAATCCTCCCTCCTTCAGAGCCCGCCGAACTTCGGGTTCGGGGCACGTACATGTCAATGTCCGAGTACCTTGAGGGCACTTCGAACGCTCCCGCATCCATCCAGGCAGCAAGTCTCCTTGCGATGGATGAGAACCTGTGCGTTCCGGCAATCGATACGGCGGAGGAGATGGCGCTCCTCTCAAAGTTAGTCCAGCATCCACCCTTCGGTGACGAAACACGCGCCGAGTGGTTCGCAGTGCCAGTTCGAGAGATCGATGCCAGTTTGGATAAGAAGGCGTTTTTCACCGACGATCCTTCCCAGACTCCCATTTTCAACCACTTGAATGTTGGTCACTACAACTTTGATGAGGAGAACGGGGCCTTTAACTGGGCTGACTTCGAGAGTGCCAAAAAGAGG
>CAZKOI010000511.1:0-2394 GCA_964554315.1 uncultured Enterobacterales bacterium
GAAGAAGTCGACCGCCCCATCACCGTTAAAGTCCGCAGCGGCTGTCCCTCTGTTTCGTCGAAACCGGTCCTGGATTCCCCGCGACACCCCAACATCATCGAGCCAAGGCTCAGCGAGGTCGACAGGTCCGCCGCTATCGAGGATGTAACAGTTACCGTCGGCCTTGAGCACCTGAGCCTCTCCATCACACGGAGGGCCGCTACAACCCGCTCCCGCTGCGCAGAGAAAGGCGAGCCTTAGATCCCACACGCGGTCACTCCGGTGTAGTCCACCGTTGTGTCCCCTGACACCTCCAAATCACGCTCGTCGCACAGAGCAGGAACGCCGTCCTGACCAACCACAACTTGCATCATTAAGTGCACCGGACCTCCGTCGAATATGTATTCCTCACCGCCCTGAGTGCAAGGGTCCGATCCCGGAGTATACGCAACGAGGTACGCGTCAATATCGACGCTGGCCTGCAAGATAATCTTGCAGTAGGCAGCGACCGGCTCGGGGTCATCGGCGACGGACGCCATGACGACCATTCCGTGCGCGGGGTATCCGGCCAAACCGTCCCACACGACACGAAGACGACTGGGCTCGTCCGACCGTCCATCGTCGCCTAGAAGCTCTGCGGGCTCACCCGTATCCGTCGTTTCAGCAGCCCCTGTATCCAGCCGAGCGTCCGCCGTCTCGGAGCACATTAAGTCGTCCCCGCGAGCCGTTCCCGGTGCGCATGGCACCGTCGCACGGCAGTAGCCCGCACCGTCCCGCTCAAATCCCTCGGCACAGGGTGCTCCGCACCCCACCCCAACGAGACCAATCAGACCGACTCTGCTCCATCCGACGCCCACCGGCACCCCCGCGCTACCCCAATCCTACTCGAAAGTTATTCACTATGCAATCACATCTTGCTCTCCCTGAGGAAAGGAAGCCGAGAAAAAGCTTTTTTATTGAGTTATTTCGGTTATTTGTGGCAGAAAAAGGCCCTCCAACCTCAAGTCTGTACGTGCAAGTCAAAACATATTCAAGGATGAATTCCCTCCACCTGAACCAAACCTACAAACACGCTGTGAACGAACGCCCGCGAGAAAAGCCCGGTGTCCCGCGGCGGTGGAAGGTGCCAATCACGCAACACGTCAATGGTTTGTCGTTGCTGTGCACGCGGGCGCGGTAAGAGCGGCACCTCAGCAGGGGTCCACATTGTCCACATTCGCAGAACTGGGTCTCGCAGACCCCATCGTTACGGCCGTCACAAAGCTGGGTTTTGAGAACCCCACCCCCATCCAGGCAGCGACCGTGCCCGCGCTCCTCTCAGGCGCCGATATCATCGGAAAAGCGCGCACAGGCTCGGGGAAGACAGCTGCTTTCGGCCTGCCCATGATGCATCACCTCATCGACGGCGGTCCGCAGCCACGAGGCTTGGTCCTGGCCCCCACTCGTGAGCTCGCTCTGCAGGTGGCAGATGCGCTCAGAAGCTTCGCGAAAGGGCTTTCCGTCCGCATCGTCACCATCTATGGGGGCGCACCGTACCCTCCGCAGCTGAAGGCACTGAGTAATGGTGCCACCATTGTGGTCGGAACGCCGGGGCGCGTCATCGATCACATCGAGCGCGGAACGTTGGACCTCAGCGGCATCGAGATGTTCGTGTTGGATGAGGCCGATGAGATGCTTCGCATGGGCTTCATCGACGAAGTCGAGCGCGTGTTTGAGCAACTACCCGTCGAGCGTCAGGTCGCTCTGTTCTCCGCAACGATGCCTCCAGAGATCCAGCGGGTCTCCTCTAAGTTCATGCCAAAGCCTTCCATTATTGAGGTCGAGGCCACGTCATTAACTGTCGACCACATCGACCAATTCTGGATTCGCTCACCAGCACGAAAGAAAATGGACGATCTGGTCCGCCTCTTGCTCGCGGAGCCGAGTGGCTACACGCTCATCTTCTGCCGAACCCGAACGGGATGCGCAGAGGTTGCCGATGCGCTGACCAAGCGAGGCGTCGCTGCGGACGCGATTCACGGCGACCTAAACCAGGCCGCCCGCGAGCGGGTAATCAACCGAATGCGCGCCCGAACGCTGCAGGTGCTCGTTGCGACCGATGTAGCCGCGCGCGGAATCGACGTGAGCCACCTCACCCGTGTCATCAACTACGACTACCCCGGCTCCCCCGAGACCTACACTCACCGAATTGGACGGACGGGCCGAGCGGGCGCTCAGGGCACAGCGATTACGCTGGTGACACCAACCGAGCAGCGCAAACTTCGCTTTCTCCAGAAGGCCATCAAGTACGAGATTCAGGAGATTTCCCCCCCCTCAAACGCGGACATCGCGGCCCAGCAGCGCACGGCACTCTGGGAAGAGCTAACGCGCACCATGTCGGAAAGTGAGCTGGTGCACGAGCGGCGCTGGCTCCAG
>CAZKOI010000512.1:0-2380 GCA_964554315.1 uncultured Enterobacterales bacterium
ATACCTCACACACTGGAGAGGGCTCCAGTATATCGGCGCTATCCATCGCACACTCAGTTCCCTGCCGGTCTGTCCGCCTAGACTGTGGGCGAAATGAGCCAAACTGTGAGCCCCTCATCAACGCGCTCAGAGACCTCTGGGCCGACGTGGAAACAGACTGTGCGCGCCTATGTCGCGTTGACCAAACCGCGCGTGATTGAACTGCTCTTGGTCACCACTGCTCCGGTCATGGTTCTAGCAGAACGGGGAATTCCGAGTCTGTGGCTCATGTTCTGGACACTACTAGGCGGATCGCTTAGTGCGGGCAGCGCGAATGCGTTCAATAGCTACATTGATCGGGATATTGATCGCGACATGCATCGCACCTCTCAGCGGCCCCTCGTCACGGGTGTCATATCTGAGAGACAGGCCTTGCGGTTTGCGTGGATTCTCGGCTTTTCGTCGTTCGCCTTGCTCGCTGTGACGACGAATTTGTTGGCGGCATCGCTGTCGTTGGCAGCAATTCTTTTCTACGTCTTCGTCTACACACTGTGGTTAAAACGGCGTAGCGAACAGAACATCATTTGGGGAGGTATCGCTGGCTGCTTTCCCGTGTTGATCGGCTGGGCCGCCGTCACGGGTGAACTCAGCTGGGAGGCCCTGATTTTGTTCCTCGTGGTGTTCGTCTGGACGCCCCCGCACTATTGGCCGCTCTCCATGCGCTACCGAGACGACTACGGTGCCGTTGGCGTACCGATGTTGGCCGTCGTGAGACCGGCCGGTGTCGTCAGCGTGCAAGTGGTGCTCTACGCCTGGGCCACCGTGGTGATGTCGCTCATTTTGATTCCCGTCGCGCCTATGGGATGGCTCTACACCGCCGTCGCGCTTCTCAGCGGCGGATGGTTCATCATCGAATCGCACCGCCTTTATGCTCGCGCTCAGCGGGGTGAAGCAGACCTCCAGCCGATGAGAGTGTTCCACTCGAGCATCAGCTATTTGACACTGCTGTTTCTTGCAGTCGGCGTCGACCCTCTGATTCCCGCTCTTCACTATCTCGGCGGGTAGCGAGAAGCGCGGTCACGGTGAGCGCGACCAGAACGCTCGCGAGGACCATGTGAATTCCCACCGCCAGCTCCGGAAGCCCGTTTCGCGCTTGGTAGAGACCCACTGCAATTTGAACAGCCACCGCAGCGCCCAAGCCAATCAGCGCGCGACGCAGCCGACGCTGTGACGCAGCGACGTGGGATCTACATGCCAGTGCGATGGCGACCACACTAAGCCCCAATACGGCGTATGACGGCCAAGAGTGAATGTGCTGGAGGAACTCTGAATCCAGCCCATTGCGCGCGGCTCCACCATCTCCCGCGTGAGGGCCGGAGCCGGTGGTCAAAATGCCGACGACAATGGACACGCTCAGAGCCCCTAGGAGTATTCCGAGGACTGACGCAAGGGGGGCGGGGGCCTCACCAAGGCGAGAGGCCGCCCCGACTCGGACACGGTAGAGAAGCCAGGCCGCGAGGCCGACCAAGATGGCAGAGAGCAGGTAGTGCAGGCCCACGACGTATGGGTTGAGATCGGTCAGAACAGTAATGCCTCCGATAACCGCTTGACCAGGAATCCCGAGCCCGAGCGCCACAGAGAGGCGGAGCAACTCGGGACGCTCCTTGCGCATACGAACTACCATCAGGAACATGCCGATGGCAATCAGGATCAGCACAAAGGTCAACAGGCGGTTTCCAAATTCGATAATTCCGTGGAAACCCATTTCCGGGGTCGTGACGTACGAGTCTTCAGTGCATCGAGGCCAAGTCGGACAGCCTAAGCCTGAACCCGTGAGCCGAACGGCTCCGCCGGTCCCGATAATCAGAACCTGGCTAACGAGCGAAGCCCAGGCGAAGAACCGTACACGGGCATCGACCCGATCGGGGAGCCATTTCCACAGCGTTCTCACACCAAAATTCCCTTTTATTTCTGCACCAGACCGATAGAGTGTGGGGGCCAAGGCGCAGGAGCCTCGCACCGTACGCGGACGTCAGTTTGGCCCCGCATTTGGCCACAGTTTGAGTGTAAGTCACACTTCTTGCTCTCAAGCTGAGTGCCGGCACGGTGTATCGCATCACTACTGGGCACAAGGAGATTCATGTCAGACGTCATTTTGGACCGTCCCGAACTCAACGAGTTTGGCAACTACGAATTTGGTTGGCACGACGCCGACCAGGCAGGTTCGACCGCCAAACGTGGTTTGTCCAAAGCCGTCGTAGAAGAAATCTCTGGCCTCAAAAGCGAACCCGACTGGATGAGGCAAAGACGTCTCAAGGCGCTCGAGATTTTTGACCGGAAGCCGATGCCGAATTTCGGTGCCGACCTCAGCGGTATCGATTTTGACAACATCAAGTACTTC
>CAZKOI010000513.1:0-2379 GCA_964554315.1 uncultured Enterobacterales bacterium
CCACAGACATCGCATCAGACACGGCCCGCTGGACGGGGCTTGGCATTGGCGCAGTCGCATTGTGGTCGAGGTACATGCCCTCGTGTCTAACCCGCTATGGTGGACCGCAGAAGTACAGCGCATATGATGAGAAAGGCTGCCCCTAGAGTGGAACGTTCGGCCCTGAGTCCGCTCACCATCCGCTCCTCAGGCGATCCCTTTGGCGCAGCAGCGTGAACGGGAGCAGACTCTCCAAGCCATCGTGGCACCCGGTTGAGGTAGCTGCGGTAGGCCTCACCAAGTCGTCGCTCAAGCTCCGATTCTTCGTAACGGGTAATTATCGAATAGTAGACCGATGAAAGAAGGGCAACAGCCGCACCTGCGGAAACACCGTGCGTGCTGATACCGATGCCGGTGTAGATCATGATGTTGGCGATGTACAGCGGGTTTCGACTCAGCTCATAGGGGCCCGTGTAGATGAGCTTCGGGGCTGTAATTTTCCTCGACCGAGCGGCGGGGCCGATGTGAAAAATCGCCCACAGCCGAATGAAGAGGCCCACCGGAATCAGAGACAAGCCCGCTAGCGTCCCAAAGCTGAAGGTTCGGCAAGTGGCGACCGCAACGAGGATTGGAAGTACAGGAATCCACCCTCGATTTTGAAAGAGAAACTTACCCACTTATGGCCTCAAGGATGGCTTCTTAGCCTCTCCCGCACCACTTCATGCAGTGAGTTTGCATCATCGTCCTTCAAGCTGATTGAGGTCGCCTTTGCAGCCGCTATGTCCGACGCAGCATCCTCGGCCTTGTCGGTGTTGAGCAATCCAACGGCTCTAACCACGTAGAGGTATCCGCGAGTCGTCTCTTCAATGTCGTCGTTAGATGACAGCGCGCGACCTGAAAAACTAATCGCGCGGTCCCAGTCCTCCTTGCGAAGTGCCATCTCGGCCAGTCTAAGCAGGGCGCCAGGATGCGACGCGTCAAAGCTCAACGACTTCTCGTAGTGCTGGGCCGCCTTGTCCGCGAGAGACATGAATGTATCGAGAACGTGTCCCTTCATTAAATAGGCGTGAATGAACACGTCGCGGTCAGCTGCGTGATGAATGATGTTGTTGTAGGTCACCAGGAGATTGTTCCAGTCCTTCTTCTCGTACAGCAGGACCGCGTACCCGCTGAGCGTATCGACGTCGTTCGGCTGGAGTTCGAGCGCCTTGTCGAAACGGCGCATGGCCTTCGCTGCACTGCCTTGAGCATGCTCCACGCGACCGAGACAAGAATACACCTTGGCCAGACGAGCAGGATCCCCCTGCCCTCCGGTCAGCTGCAGGACCTGGCGGAAAACACGGTTTGCATCATCCCACCGCTGCTCATCGACGTATAGCGGTCCAATGGCCTCGAGGGAGGGCAGATGACTTGAGTTGAGCTCAAGCGCCTGCTCATAGCGGCGAACCGCGTCCCCGCTTCTCTGGAGTCGACGAAGGGATTCGCCGAAATTGAAGTAGTAGAGCGCCTGCTCCATCTGGACATCGAAGTCATCTAGATCGCGCTCGATATTCAGAGCCTCAATGGCCTCAAAAACCTCGACAGCGCCCTCTAGTTTGCCCTTCGCGTAGAGGAACCTTCCCTTGAACTCAAGGGCGGTAATGTTCTCAGCGTCGATCTCGAGAACTTTATCGTAGAGCATCGCAGCCCCGCGCTTGTCTCGGAGCTGGTTTCGACGTGTCTGGGCCGCTTCGAGCAAGATGGCGACCGCGGCCTCCCCCTCCAGCGCGGACGCGCGTCGAGTCATGCATTCAACGACTTTGTCCCATGCGCCCCTTCCGGCGTGAATGCGCTCAAGAACGGCTGCGGCCTCAGCAGAGGGAGGGGTTGCCAGCGAGGCCATGTCCAGCAATCGGACGGCATCATCTTCTCGGTGCAGTTGCTCCAGAGCAACGGTTCCCATCTCCGTGAGTAGCTCGGTTCGGTCCGCGCCCTCGAGGTATTGAACCAAAGCCTGCCCATCGTCAATAAAGCCCGCCCACGCCTCTCTTTGTCGCGCCAGGGAGACCAGGTGTGTCAGTGCGCTCTGGTCTCCTGGGACGAGGGCAAGGACCTTCCGCCAAGCGTCGGACGCGATGTCGACATCATTCAACTTCGTCTCCCAGATACCTGCTATCTCTCGAGCGACTTCAACTCGTCGCTCGCCATCGACAAGTTCACCTTCCCGAGTCAGTGCTCCTACCTTCGCTTGCCAGTCGCCGGCCAAGTCGGCGAGACGCTTCAGCCCCTCAAGTGAAGTCAAGTCGCTGGGTTGGTGGTCGAGCGCACGCAGGAAGGCATTTCTGCCCTCGTCTAGGTCCTCGTTGGCCTCGTGAACCTCTGCAATTCGCCGCTGGTACCGCGCCGCATCTTCGGCCGTCG
>CAZKOI010000514.1:0-2376 GCA_964554315.1 uncultured Enterobacterales bacterium
TGGCCAGCCCAGCCCAGCGGGTCATGGCCTTCATCTGTACCTTGGAGATGGCTAAGCTGGGTCTCGTTAGCGTTCGCCAGGAAAGTCACCTCAGCGCGATTGTGCTCGAGACACAGCGAACGCCGGATGACACCGACCTGATGCTGTTGGTGGGAGGAACACCGTGAGTGACGACGACAACTTCGACGACGACCCCTCCGACGAGAAGGAGCCCCGCGAAGCGCCCGTCTACTTCTTTGACGACGGCCTCGACGAGCCCATTTCCGCTCCGCCTTCTCTGCACGCAGCCGCGACAAGCGCCTCCAGCGAGGGCCAGGGTGCCGGCGACATCGAAGACGAGACGGGCCATCAACCGATCGCCTTTCCGTTTCCCATCGAGATGGGACTCTTCCATGGTGTGAATCTGGGCCCCTCATCGGACGAGCGCGCCGACGACTCCGAAGACTCCGACAACGTCATCAGCCTCCTCCCTCGCCCGCGACCCCAAGGCACTATCTGGGACCTTCGCCCCGCAGGCGAGGAGTCTGTGCGTGAAGAGTTCGACCCTAGTGAGCCTCTGCGACCCCCCGAGCCAGCGCTCATGCAGGGAGCCATCGAGGCCGTCCTCTTCGCAGCCGACAAGCCCCTGACTTTGGCGCAGATAAATCAGTACATTGGTGAGCCCGGAACCTCGCTTGTGCGTGATGCGCTCGCGGACATTCAGGGTCGATTTCGGCGAACCGGGAGCGGGATTCGACTCGTCGAGGTTGCGAAGGGTTGGCAATTCCGAACGGATCTGAAGGCCGCTCGGTACGTGGCGACCATGCGTGGGGAGCAACCGTACAAGCTCTCGAGAGCCGCCGTCGAGACGCTATCGATCGTGGCCTACCGCCAGCCGGTGACACGCGCTGAGGTCGAGGAACTGCGCGGTGTTGATCCCGGAGGTTTACTCCGCATGCTCACCGAGCGGGGTCTCATCGCGGTGACGGGTCGTCGAGATGAGCCGGGCCGTCCCTTGCTCTACAGCACGACACCCGACTTTCTCAGTCTGTTTGGTCTTAGGGACTTGTCTGATCTACCCACACTCCGCGACCTGCGCGAGCTCCAGCGGGACGACGCTCGAGAGGGTATCGGCAGCACCGATGACGACGTCCACTCCGCGCTCATGGACGCGCTGACCCCCTATGAGGATCGGCCACCCGCACCCTTTCAAGAGCCCCTCCCGCTGAAACCCATCGACTGAGTCCCCAAACACGGGTTAACAGCGGCGCCTTGGATGGTTTCATGTCTGAAGATACCCGACGCATCTCAAAGGTCATCGCTCGTTCTGGGCTTGCTAGCCGTCGTGAGGCTGAGGTCATGGTCGAGGAGGGCCGGGTTCAGGTCAACGGTGCTGCCGTTCACCATCCGGGCCACCCCGTTGAGGCCTCAGACCATGTCACGGTCGATGGACAGCCGCTGCCCAAACCTCCGCGACACGTCTACTACCTCCTGAACAAACCGCGGGGCGTCATTACAGGACGAAACGACCCCCAAGAGCGCAAGAGTGTCTTTGACCTCCTCGAAGGCATTACCGAGCGAGTTGAGCCCGTCGGAAGACTGGACATGGACACGGAGGGGGTACTGCTTCTGACCAACGACGGTGATCTCGCCCACAAGCTCACTCATCCATCGATGCACGTGCCGAAGCGCTACATGGTAAAGGTCTGGCGCGAGCCCGACGAAAAGACCCTGAACCGAATTCGGAGCGGCGTCAGGCTCGAGGATGGCCGTACAGCGCCTTGTAAGGTGCGCGTGGTTGAGAGGACCGACAGCGGCAATGCCTGGCTCGAGGTCACCGTTACGGAGGGCAAAAACCGCCTAATTCGGCGAATCTTCGAGCACGTCAACCACCCCGTTTCCAAGCTTCGCAGAGAGAGCTTTGCGACCATCTCTGCCCGTAACTGTGAGCGAGGTCAGCTTCGAAAGCTGACCGGTGAAGAGCTCGCGCGACTCCGGGAAATTGCAGATGGCAAGGATCCCAAGAAGGCCGGAAAGTCGGCTCGCTACAAGACGGGCTTCGCTAGGCCCAAGCCCAAGAATGCGAGCGGCACACGCCGGAGGAAGACGCTCAACAAGCGCCGAAACTGACCCGCAGACGGTCGCTCGAGCGTTTCAGACATGTCACCTCGTCGAGGGAAACCGAAGCACAGTCACCGGTTATGCGGGGCGCCCGTGGAGGTGGTATGCGCATTTTGACCCTGCTCCTTGCTCTTGGCTGCGGTGACGAGAAAACCAGCGGTGTGACGGCTCCACCCCTACCTGAGTGGGGGGCTGACTCTGGATTGGCGAGCGACAACACCGACCAGGACGCCGACGCCGATGCGGACGCCGATGCCGATGCGGACGCCGATGCGG